>JAILIO010000027.1 GCA_024695225.1 Lachnospiraceae bacterium | reverse complement strand
GTCAATCCGCCCCTTCAAGGCGCCTCTTACTGCATCCTTCCGCCCATCAAGACATCTTATACCGCATCCTTACTTAAGACATCTTATACCGCATTCTTACTTAAGACATCTTATACCGCATCCTTACTTAAGACATCTTGTACCACACCCTTACTTAAGATGTCTTGTACTGCATGCGCACTTTGATGTCCTGGGGATAGTTGCCAAAGGAGTGGCCGTAAAGAGTGAGGCCTCCTTTGTGGACACTGTTCTCGTCAGCAGTCATCCTGAGCTTTATGTTAGAGCCCGGAACTATGTTCAGATCGCTGAGAGTGGTATCAGATACCCGCACGCCGTCAATGTACGTGCCGGATTCGTTGACTGATAGAAACTTGAGAAGCCCGTACTGGTTCCAGTTGGGATCCCACCACTGAGGGGTATATATGCCGGGGATCTTGCCGAAATCACCGGGGGCGGTCCACATGCAGACCGGAATATTGTTGATAGTGAACTGTATGTCACTGGGCCAGTCCTCCCGCGTGCCGGGAGCTTCACTGGCTATCTCAAAGGATATCAAAAGTTCCAGAGGCTGCTGGTCCTCCTCCAGGAAGTTCGGGATCATATACTCCACGTATCCCACCGTAAACCAGAGTATCCCGGCGTTTATACGCTCCGGGGAAGAAAAATACTTGGGATCATCCACCACGCCTATCAGATGTTCACTGGTGGAAATACCACAGGTGGGATAGACATTGTAATCAGAATAAAGTCCGACACCGATTTCTGTTTCATATACATTCTTGCTGTTAGTAGAGCTCTCCAGATCAATGAGGATCTTCTCGTCCACAAGACTGCATATCCTCTGCAGTCCGTGTTTTCCGGCGCTAAACCTGATATCTATCAGCTCACACTCGGCGAGCATTTTTATATGTGACGAGAGAGACCCGGGGGTGATGCCAAGTTTATCAGCTATAGCACCCATCTGCATCGGCCCCTCTGAAGACAACATTTCCAGTATAGACACCCGTATATCGGAGCCGAGACACTTAAAAAGTGGCACTGCCTCAGAAAGATCGTTAATGTATTTCATGATTATGCCTGTCCTTTCTTAGTACCGTGGAGTGTTCAATCCCCATCCTGTCAGAGCATTGTAGTACGTTCCCATCCTTCATGTCAGAACACTATAAAGTGCTCCATCCCCATCCCACCGAAGTTCTTCACCGGCAGCTTATACCCATCGATGACCGGGCTGCTACCTTGCCCATTTCATCGGGGTTCTTCACTGATGGCTTATACCGTCCTGCCGGTGCACTGCGGTGTGCTCCGTGTCCGTCCTTTCACAACGCCGTGGTGATTTTAACACGAAAAATATAAATTGTATATATTTAGTTTGGAAAAAAACAAAAAATTAGCAAAATGACAGTTTTTCAGATAAATTTAATTTGGGCTTTATTCAAAGTAAAATGCTTTTTTTCAAATAATTCCATAAATTTTCAAAATAATATTGACATGGTCTCTGTGTAGATTTATTATAAAACCAACGTAAGGGCAAAACAAATTGTGCAATATGTACAAACGCCCTTGAGATGCAGCAGTTAGTTGTTTTAGTTTAGGAGGGTTCAAAATGAAAAAGAAAATTCTCGCAATTCTTCTTACAGTCTGTACCACTCTTTCACTTGCAGCCTGCGGTGGAACCACTACTGCACCTGCAACAGACAGTGGCGCAAAGACTGCAGAGACAAAGGCCGCCGAGGCAGCACCTGCTTCAGAAGCAGCGCCCGAAGCAGCAGCACCTGCCGGTGCCCAGGATCTTACTTTCTGGACATTCCAGGCTGCACACCAGAAATTCATGGAAGATGCAGCAGTCAGGTGGAATGAGACTTATCCTGACAGACCCATCAACTTCAAAGCTGAGACACTTGGATACGACGATCTTCACAACAACCTCATGATCTCACTTCAGACCGGAACCGGAGCTCCCGATATCGTAGATATAGAGATCTCCATGTATGCAAACTTCATCACCGGCGACGAAGCCAGCATTCCTCTGGTTCCCCTGAACGATGTCATCGAGCCCGACAAAGAAAACCTGATCATGGGCAGATTTGACAACTATGCAAATCACGGCAACTACTACGGTGTTGACTATCACGTCGGTGCAACATGCCTTATGTATAATAAGGAAATCTTTGAGCAGGCAGGCGTGGACATCAATTCCATCAAGACCTGGGACGACTTCAAAAAAGCAGGAAAGACCATCCGCGAAAAGACCGGCAAATACATCATGGCTTGCGAGACCACAGAGCACTGGACATATTATCCTCTGATCACAGAGAAGAAGAGCGATTTCTTTGATCCTGCAACAGGCGAAGTCACCCTTGACAACCAGGCCAATATCGACACTCTTCAGTGGCTCCTTGACGGGCTGAACGACGATATCTTCTGCGAGATGCCCGGCGGTTTCTGCCACAGTGAAGAATGGTATGCATACATGAACGAAGGAAATGTAGCTTCCATAGGTGTTCCTCTCTGGTATCTCAACCGTTTCACAGATTATATGCCTGACCTTAAGGGCAAGATGGCCGTCAGAACCCTTCCTGTTTGGGAAGAAGGCGGAGCAAACTCAGCAGGTCTCGGCGGAACAGGAACCTCTGTTACCAACCAGGCAAAAGATGTACAGCTTGCAAAAGATTTCCTGTATTTCTCAAAGATCTCTCGTGAAGGAGCAATAAGGACCTGGACCGAGCTCGGATTCGATCCCATCCGTAAGGACGTTTACGATGATCCTGAAATGACCGCTCCCAACCGCTTCACCGATTACTTCGGCGACGATGTTTACCAGGTTATGAATGACACCGCCGGTGCCATATCCGCCCTGTCAACATCCAACCCGCTTTATCCCGAAGCACTTACAAGAGTCCAGAAGACAGTCATGTTCAACGTTCTCCATGACAAGAGCCAGACTCCTGAAGAAGCTTTGACACAGGCAGCAAATGAGCTCCGTGCAATGCAGTGATAAGCAGTATCTTTTATAAGCAGTGACGCGTATGCGGGAATAGTTGAACCTGACTGTTCCCGCATACTTGTAACACAGAACGTAATCGCACTATAGATTTTTCAAATAATAACATTTTCAGAATTGTAAATTCTGACAGCAGAGATCAAGTTTACTACATTCATTTAAACAGGAACATTGTCCGATATAAAAGCTCTGATAGCAGAACGCAATCGCACCATATACTTGTAAATAAGATCACATAGTAAGTTCATTTCATTGCGTGATGGGAAGAGAGGGGTTATGACAAAAGAGACTAATAAAACCGGCACGAATGCAAATAAAAGCAAAGGCATTCGCATGATCAAGGTGGCGCCCTACATATTTACCGCCCCCTTCGTGATCTATTTCCTTATCTTTTTTATTTATCCGATCACAGAAACATTCTGGACCAGCCTGTGCCAGCAGGTGGGATTCGCTCCCCCCAAATTCGCAGGCCTGGCCAATTACAAACTTTTGGTTGACGATTATTTCATCATGGCGGTGCAGAACTCCACGATCTACACCTTCTTCACCTGCCTGATACTGGTGCCGCTGCCCCTGCTTCTTGCGGTACTTCTGGATTCCAAATTCGTCGTAAGATCCGAGATCTTCAAGAGCGCACTCTTCATACCTGCGCTGACCAGCGTTGTCATGGCAGGACTTTTCTTCAAATACGCTTTCTCATCAAATGAGTCCGCCCTCATGAACGCACTTATCGGCGTGTTCGGGATACCGGCTCAGGGATGGCTTGAAAAGAGAACCACCACCTGGATAGTGCTGGTAGTCTTCTGTGTATGGAAGTGGCTCGGCGTCAATATCGTTTATTATCTTTCAGCATTGCAGACCATTCCGAAAGATCAGTACGAAGCAGCGACCATTGACGGCGCAAACGCCTGGCAGAGATTTCTCCATATAACGATCCCCGGCGTCAAGCCCACCATTATTTACGTGCTGACCATTTCGATCTACGGCGGTTTCTCCATGTTCGCGGAGGCCTTCACGCTGTTCAACAGCGCCAGGACACCGGGGGATATCGGAGCTACCATCGTCAGTTATATTTATGCCCAGGGCTTCAACCGAAACAACTTCGGGATCGCTTCCGCGGCAGGCATAACACTGCTGGCCGGGGTGTTGATCATCAATATCATTCAGCTTTCCATAACAGACCCTGTAGGCAAAAACGGCGACTGAGATTAAAGAAAGAAGGTTGTAAATATGAACAAGAAAAGAATAGGATTGACTATCCTCGCGACTCTGGTCATTGCAATATTTGCGATCATTGCTCTGATGCCTTTCTTCTTCCTGCTGATCTCATCATTTAAGCCGGGAAGCGAAATGATCAGGAACGGACTGCAGTTCAAATTTGACTTCGAAAATTACAGTCTGGTAAACTACGGACTTTTGATCACAGAGCGTGATGGCATATACATAAAATGGTACATAAACAGCCTGGCAATAATGGTGCTCCAGGTTGGAACGGGACTGTTCTTCTCATCCCTGGTCGGATACGGCCTTGCAAAGTACAGGTTCAAAGGAAGGAATCTTCTCTTCCTCCTGGTGCTGGTGGTCATGATGGTCCCCGTGGAAATACTGATCCTCCCCCTTTACAAGGAGATCAATTCCATAAAGCTTATCGACACTTACGCAGGCGTGATCCTGCCCTTCATCGTCCCCGCCACCGGAATTTTCTTCTTCAGGCAGTTCGCCAGCGGCCTGCCCACGGAGATAATGGAATCCGGCCGGATCGATGGCTGCAGCGAGTTCGGGATCTTCTTCAAACTGATGATGCCCATCATGCTCCCTGCATACGGTGCGATGACCATCCTCCTGTCAATGGGAAGCTGGAATTCCATGGTCTGGCCCATGATCGTTCTCAGATCTTCAGAGATGCAGACGCTGCCCATCGGTCTCCAGTCCTTATTGACGCCTTATGGAAATAATTACGACCTGCTGCTCTCGGGAGCGGTGATGAGCGTGCTTCCCATTATGGTAGTATTCCTGCTGAACCAGAAGACATTTATCGCAGGTATGGCCGCAGGAAGCGTGAAGGGCTGAGCCTGCATATAGGATTATATTGTATTGTATTCAGAACAGGTGGATCGATATGAAAAAAGCAAATATGATTCTTGATAAAGATTTTGTGGTCGGAGAGATCGACAGGCGGATATACGGCTCCTTTATTGAACATCTGGGGAGAGCCGTTTACGGGGGCATTTACGAACCGACCCACGAGACTGCGGATGAACTGGGATTCCGCAGGGATGTCATCGATCTGGTGAAGGACCTCCGGGTTCCCATAGTG
>JAILIO010000088.1 GCA_024695225.1 Lachnospiraceae bacterium | reverse complement strand
CTAAAGGGGACATCAGGCTTATTTCCGCAAAACTGACTGAGGACACGGATACTTCCCTCGTCTTTGACACTGACAGGATGAATAATGCCTTTCCCCTTAAAATGTACAGTTTCCGCACGGACAGCGCAGGCAGCATCTCTGCAGTCAGCGATATAAAAGAGAGTGCCTACGGCGCATACGACATGGGAGATATCAAGCCGGAACTGGAGTATGACGGAATGGTCCTGAAATACAACGGGATGGACTATGACCTGACTATGTATGGGCCCGCTGCAAATGCCATCATGGATGTGCAGCAGGTGGGCGAGTGGATACTCATCGAGGGCCATGTGAATCCCCATGTCAGCTTTTATTATCTTTTGAATATTTATACCGGAAATATAGAAAAGACAATCGAAGGCGCAAACCTCACCTGGATGGATGACGACCTGACCACCACCGTTTATTCGGCCTACGATGCGGTGTACGATTTCAAAGGGAGCATCATTGGCAGAACAGACGGCGGGGAGGTGTGCGAACTTAAGTTTGCTGAGAACGGCAGCAAGGTGAAGGCAGAGGACTTCGATGGAAATAAGTTCTCATTTGACGCGCCGGAGAAGGACGCTGCAACCTATCGTTATATGTCATACCTCAGGTATCCGTCGGTGGAAAACTGGAACGCCTTTATTGATCAGGCTTCCGACGGCGACGTTGCTTTTGCCATTGTGAACCCGCCCATGGATATGGTGAATCTCCTGCCTGTCCAATATCCCGACGTAAATAAGGACGATTCCCTCACAGGAACCGGGACAAACGCAGGGAACGGCACAGACGCAGGAACCGGCACAGACGCAGGAAGCAACTCAGATGCGGGGAACAGTTCAGGCACAGGAACCGGCGAAGATTTGGGAACAGGTACGGGGATCGGAAATGACTACGAAGAATATCCTGAGGGATTTTATATAGTTGCCCTGGAAAATGATACCGTGCTGCGTGTGGATTCCGGGGAACCCTCGTTCAGTGAAGAAGGGAACGGATTCCTGTGGAATTCGTCTTCGACACTGGATACGAGTAAGATGAAAAAGGGCAGCGTGAGAGGCTACAGATCTGTGGTCCCGGAAGGGATCCCCGACAAATGCGTGTTTATTTCCTCAAAAGGAAGGGAAGGCATGTTCATGGTGACCCCCATAAGCGGAGAAAGCAACCGCTGTGGGGAATTCATTCCGACGAAGTGACAGGATCCGGGAACACTTAAATCAGGGGAACGGGAATAGAAATATAACGGCTTTAGACAGCAAGCAAATATATAACAGCGAGGGGTTTGCACAATGTCCTTCAAGATCGTCAGAAATGACATTACAAAAATGAATACGGAAGCTGTGGTAAATACGGCGAACACGGAGCCTGCCGTATACACCGGCTGTGACAAAGCGATATATGACGCAGCAGGTTACGATGAGCTTTTGAAATACAGGAAGGAACATATAGGTTCTGTCCCTGAGGGTGAAGCATTTATCACCCCCGGGTTTGGATTGCAGGCCAGGTACATAATACACGCCGTGAGTCCGGTGTACAGGGATGGCAAGAGCGGAGAGGAAGAAAAACTGCGCTCCTGCTACAGAAAGAGCCTGGAGATCGCAAAAGAAAACCATATTGCATCCATAGCATTTCCGCTGATATCCACCGGCGGATTCGGGTATCCCAGGGAGGAAGGGATGCGGATCGCAGTGGATGAGATCAATGGGTTCCTTTTGGAACACGATATGGATGTTTATCTTGTGGTGTTCGACGAAGGATCCGTGTCCCTTGGAGAGCGGATATGTCCGGGGCTGGACGAATACATAGACAGGAACTATGTTGAGGAAAAAACTATTGAGGAGTATGGATCTGACAGATCCATCGGATCCGTTTCTGCAAATAATTTCCGGGTAAATGAAACTGCCGGCAGGAGATCAGCTTCCGGACACCCGGAAAAAAGCCTGTTTGACTTTAACCTTCCCCTGGGACGAAAAGGGAAAACCGGTGCCCGCAAGGCGTCACGGGAAGATTCAAAGTTCAGCCTGTCCTCCATGCCGGATGAGGAAAACCTGTCTTCCGTAGATGAGACGATAGGCCTGTCCCCCATGGCGGAGGTGGGTGCCCTGTCCCCCATGGAAGATACGGATGCCATGTCTCCCATGGCAGTGGAGGATATCTCCTCCTCCATGGATTTCGAAGAAGAGCATATGTCTCATCTCGAAGAAAGAATGGAACATCTTTCCGATACTTTTTCCCAGTATCTTATGTATCTGATACAGACAAAGCACCTGGAAAATACTGAGGTTTACAAGCGCGCCATAGTTGACAGGAAAATCTTTTCCAAGATAAAGAACAATCCCGATTACCATCCGCAAAAGATCACGGCGCTCTGCCTTTGCATCGGGGCAAAACTGAATCTGGACGAGTCCAGGGATCTATTGGCCAGGGCGGGTTATGCGCTCTCTCCCTGTGACAAGACTGACATTATCTTTTCATATTTCATCGAAAATAAGATCTACGATATGATCGAGCTGGACATCCAGCTGGAAGAGCACGATCAGCCCTGCATAATCACTTGACCGGGCTCACAGTGTCCATTTTGTAAGTCTGTTTCACAGGATCAGCCCTGCATGATCACCTGACCGGGCTTGCCTTATCTTTTTTTGCAGGTCTGTTTCACAGATGACCACATGATCTCAAACCCCTGTATTTGTTTGTTTTTTCAGGTCGCTTTTCAAGCGACCTTTTTTGATTTCCTTTTTCATATAATGACCACAACAAAAACAAAGCACCCAAACAAAGAGAACTAAAGCAGGTACACAAAGCAAAGAGTCAAACCTGTAACGTAAACATAGGACCGGGGCGGAAGGACAACAGCAGAATAGTATAGCAGCACAACAGAACAGCACAACAGAACAACAGCATAGCAGAACAGCACAACAGAACAACAGCACAACAGAACAACAGCACGGCAGAACAACAGCACGGCAGAACAACAGCACAACAGAACAACAGAACAACAGAACAACAGCACGGCACAACAACAGCACAACAGCACAACAGAACAACAGCACGGCACAACAACAGCACAACAACACAACAGCAGAACAACAGCACAACAACACAACAGCACAAAAACCAAAAGGGAAAAAAGGAGGACAAAAACATGCGTAAAGATTTGACAGAGGTGGTTTTCATACTGGACAGAAGCGGATCCATGAGCGGACTTGAGGGAGATACCATAGGCGGGTTCAATTCCATGCTGGAGAAGCAGAAAAAGGAAGAAGGGGAGGCCATTATTTCCACTATCCTTTTCGACGATCGGAGCGAGGTGCTTTATGACAGGGTTCCTGTGGCCAAGGTGGAACCCATGAATGAGAACCAGTATTATGTGAGAGGCTGCACGGCACTTTTGGACGCCATTGGCGGCGCGGTGCATCATATTGCCGACATTCATAAGAATGCAGGGGAGGACAATGTCCCCGAAAAGACGCTTTTCATCATTACCACCGACGGAATGGAGAACGCGAGCCACAAGTACGACTACAAAAAGGTGAAGAAGATGGTGGAGAAGCAGAAAAAGAAACATGGATGGGAGTTCCTCTTCCTGGGCGCCAATATCGATGCGATCGAAGTGGCCGGAAGGTTTGGGATCAGCGCAGACAGGGCTGTCAATTACGAGTGTGACAGTGTGGGAACAGCTCTCAATTTCAAGGTCCTCTCCGAAACCGTTTCCGCAGTGAGAAAGTCCGGGAGCAAAAAGGAATTGGACGATGCGATGGGTTGCTGCCTTGAGTCCATCAGCCTGGACTACGAGAAGAGACATAAATGATAACTCGCTCCCTTCGGACCTGAAAGACCTGAGAACCTGAAAGACCTGAGAACCTGAAAGACCTGAAAGGGCGGAGAACGAGAACCTGAAAATCTGAAAGAGTATACGATACCGGCGGCACAAATCCATGTAAATCAGGACTTGTGCCGCTTATTTGCTGTGCGTTGGCGGCTTCCGCCGGAGAGAAAAGACAGCATCAGTCATTGGAAAACGGATAACTCATCCGGCAAGTCCAAAATACAGAAAAAATCAACAGAAGGTCAAATACAGAAAAAATCAACAGAAAAATAAAAATACTAGTCACAAAAAAGAATATTAGTGTTATTATAGAGACGTTAGATAACACTAATTTCAGGCAGTGCTTACAGGCAATCTGTGAAAGGAGTAAGGTATGGACTTAAAATTTGGTGACATTCAGGAGACAGCGTTGATCCCCCTGGCAATAAAAGCCAGTGAGACTGCACGACCTGACGCCAGGATCAAAGACGAGAAAGCAAAGGAGATCATTGAGACCCTGGGTGTTGACGTGAGCAAATATGATCCCTTCATGTCCCATGAAGGAGTGGTTGCCAGAACTATCATGTACAGGACAGCGCTTAAGAATCTTTTGAAACAATACCCTGATGCATTATGCGTAAACCTGGGATGCGGTTTTGATGACAAGTTTTCGCAGGTGGATAACGGGCATGTCACATGGTTTGATGTGGATCTCCCCGATCAGATCGCAGTCAGGAGAAAGGTATATGAGGACAGGGACAGATGTACCATGATGGACGGGAGCGCCCTGGATGGAGAGTGGACCAAAAATCTGCCAAAGAAGGACATGAACATTATCGTTATGGAGGGCGTGCTGGAATACTTTTCCAGGGATCAGGTGAAAACCTGTCTGAATATGCTCTGCGACAGCTTTGAACATGGATACCTGCTGGCTGAACTTCATTCTCCTTTTATGGAAAAACACAGCAAACAGCATGACGCAGTTAAGTATACGAATGCCACATTTGGATGGGGGACGAAGTCGGGCATGGAATATCTTGAGCTGGAGCCCAGAATGAGTCTGGTGCAGGAGAAAAGCTACAATGAGGAGATGAAAAAATACTCCATTCGCGGAAAAATATTTGCGATAATAGGAAAAAATCTGAACAACAGGCTGGCAATATTCAAGTGGTGAGATCCGGTGTCACGGTCGATTTGTATGACCTCTCGTCATGAACATGGGCGCAGGATCAGTGGCGGAGAAATCCCGACGTGAACAACACGGAACCATATCCCGTCTTTGCATGCAATTCACACATATATATTCACGATAAGTTCCGGGGCAAAATGCTCCGGAACGCTTTTATTATCCCAGCAAAAAGGGTATAATCATATTCTGTAATATTGTATTTTTTTGAAGGAGCGCGAATGTGAGAGACTCGATCATAAAACGGATATCGGTATGTCTTATGGCACTTGCAGTTGCGGTGAGCATGGCAGGGTGCAGTTTGAGCACGGATCAGGACCGTTCAATGGAGAAGGTCAGGGATTCCGGGGAACTTGTTCTTGGGTTTGACGCAAACTTCCCGCCCTTTGGATTTGTTGAAGATGGCGGCAATGTGGAAGGCTTTGATATAGATCTGGCCAGAGAAGTCTGCGACAGGATCGGGGTCAAACTGGTATTACAGCCCATAAATTGGGACGCCAAGCTGGACGAGCTGGAACAGGGCCGGATCGACTGCATATGGAACGGCTTGTCCGTAAATAAAGAACGGGCAGAACTGATGACACTTTCAAAACCTTATCTCAGAAACGAACTTATTTTCGTGGTGCTTGCCGACAGCGATATCAGGTCTATTGATGAGATCTCCGGGAAAAGGGTGGGTATGCAGGCCGGTTCAACGGGGCTGGATGTGTTCAACGCTTCCGACAGATGCAGCGACATGGTGGGGATAGCGTCTGAAGACAATCTGGACCTTCTCAGGAAACTCAGGGAAGGCAGCCTGGATGCGGTTCTCATCGATTCGGTCTTTGCGTATTATTGCCTGGACAAGTATTACAGCGATATGAGGGTACTCCCAGGGAATCTGGCGGATGAGGAGATAGCAGTAGGCTTCAGAAAAGGTGATAATGCATTGAAAAACGGTGTTGAGAGGGCGCTCAAGGAAATGAAGGCTGACGGGACCTTGAACGAGATCTCAATGCGCTGGTTCGGAAGCGATGTGACCATCATACACTGACAACATATCGGACGGCGTAAATCAGGACCTGTAGAGAAACTTTTCAAAGCCGGTCAGTAAAGATAGAGCTAAAGATATGAATGATCTGAAAAACAAGAACAATTTCACAAAGGGAACCGTGGGATCTTTGTTGCTGATAGTCTTTTTTGTCGGCATAATAATCCTTTATTACTCCATGCTTTATTCCGAGACCAGATCCCGCATGATCGTGGAGGGCGAAGTGAGAGCCGTCAGCTCCGCAGAGCAGATAGACAGGTACCTCACCAAAGGGATAGATACCATAAGCCTTGTGGCTTACACCCTGGACGATATGATAAATGACAACGTGCCTGAGGCTACGATCCACGATTACATGGTGAAGCAGGGATCGGCCGTTCAGAACATGGTGCCGGAATGTAAGGATGGTCTGTACGGATACATCAACGGCAAATATATCGATTCATATGACTGGGAATGGACACCGGATGATGATTTCAATCCTATTGACAGGCCCTGGTATATCGAAGCCAAGGCGAATTTCGGCAGGGTCGTGGTGGTGAACCCTTACATCGACGCCAAGACAGGGCAGACCATTATCACATTGGTGAAGACCCTGGGGGATGCGAAAAGCGTCATAGCGATGGATGTGCATATGGAACATGTGCAGAGCATCATTGATGATCTTTCCAGGCAGAACGGTGCAGATCTGATAATGATATTGAGCGGCGATTATTCGGTGGTCGCCCACACCGACAAGTCCGAGATCGGGAATAATTATCTCAAGGAGGACGGATCTCTTGGAAGCGCGGTTATCGATGCCTACCGTTCCGTGGACACCGCCTCATTTTCCGTGTACCACAACGAAGTTGAATACATCGTATACACGAAAGCCTTGGAAAACGGGTGGCTCTGCGCATCGGTGATCGACACCACTCCGGTTTATGCGAAACTCCGGATACCGTTGATACTCACCACCATGGTCACCATCATATTCGTGGCCGGGGTGCTGATCATACTGATGGTGGCAAATAAAAGAAGCGTTGAGGCTGAGAAACTGGAAAAGAGCACGGAAATGGCCCTGGCGGCGAACAGGGCGAAAACCGGTTTCCTGACCAATATGTCAAACGAACTGAAGAGCCCGATACATACCATTTTGGAGACCAATGGCAGGATCATCCACAGAAATGAGGAGACCGACATGGATGCGTGCTCCGACAACATAAAAAATGCCGGGAACGCGCTGGTATGCATATCCAATGACATTATGGATTATGCGCTGCTTGAGTCCGGACGTCTGGAAATAAACGAGGTTGAGTACGAATTAAGGCCGCTATTGGAGGACATGGAGGACTTTGTCAGGAACATGACAGAGAAAAAAGGGATCTCCCTGAAGACCGGATTCGACAGGAGCCTTCCATGTGTGCTCGAAGGTGATGTGGCCAGGCTGAGACAGATAATCACAAATCTCCTGACCAACGCCGTGAAATACACAGAGAGCGGGGGCGTGACCTTCAGTGTGGTGCGCATTCCCGCTTCAGGAGACCCTGATGATGTGGTCCTTCAGGTATCTGTCATCGACACGGGAGGCGGCATAGGTCCTGAGGATATAAAGAAACTCACTGAAGGCTTTGAGTATTATGAAAATAACAGCGATCAGTATAAGTCACATGCCGGATTTGAACTGCTCATCACAAGGGCATTGCTGGAGAAGATGGGGGCGGCTCTGAGGATCGAAAGCGAGCCCGGCAATGGGACCCATATGTCATTCTCCCTGAGACAGCACATGGTGAATACCGAACCCATAGGGGACATGAGGGACAGGACGAAGTGAGATGAAAATAAAGGCATACCCCTTGACAACATACAGGGGAGTTTAAACAGACATCCACGTTGAATACGAGAGAACAGGAAAGATAATGGCCTCAACGAACACAAAACTTGAAGATTATATGGCGGATCAGCTCAAACGGTACGGCAATGTGATGGTACCCGTAAAGGCAAGCTCCCTGGAACGGGCAGTTGTCAAATGGGCGAGGACCGACAAACTGCACCCGAATCCGGATGACGAGTTCTGCTTTCCCCAGATAGGTCCTAATTATCAGATCATTTCCAAATATGAGAAAATGATAAGGCAGTTCGGCACCATAAAACCCGACATTTCAGATGAACCGTTGATGGTTGAGAAGGTGAGCCCCGAAGGTTATATGATCCTGAACGGCCACCACAGATGGGCGGCTGCCATGAGGTGCGGGCTCAAGTGGGTGCCGATCTCCATCGTGAACCTGACTCAGGAGACGGATATCGAGAAGATGGTCATGAACTCCGAACATGATCGCAGGATCACCCTGGATCTGGATGAGGTGGTGTTCTGCAAGGATGAGAATGTGCCCGCAGAAAAGCCTCTTCATTTCCCTTATAACAGGATGTACAAGGAACGGATACGCTTGGGGATCCCGGCGCTTCTCCACAATCTGGGAATGCAGGGCTACGATATCTGGATCTATACGGCAAAGTACTATTCCTTTGACTATGTACGGGATTATTTCAAAAAATATTCCGTGAAACTGGACGGGATCGTAACCGGTACTGCCCGAAAGATGAAGGGGCATTCGGCGCTGCGGCACCGCACCAACGCCCTGATCGGGGAGCAGTACAACGAGACCATCCACATTGACATGGACGCAGTGCTCCGCACCTTCGAGGGCTCGAAGGAATTCGAGGACTACGAGATAAAGGCCGACCCATCCGGCTGGACACAGGAAGTCACCGACATAATAAAGGATCTCAGGCACAGTGAAAAAAGATAACGGGAAAATGAGGGTCTCATTTGACCTGGATGAAGTCCTCTTCGTTTCTCCCAGCACTCACAAGACGGAGCCGGAACTTATATTTCCGTTCAACAAGATCTTCAGGGAGAGGCTGAGACTGGGTACCCCGGAACTTGTGCGCACTCTTCACGAAATGGGCTACGAAGTCTGGGTGTACACTTCGTCCTTCAGGTCGGAACGCTATATCAGGGGTTTGTTCCTGTGTTACGGGGTTATTTTCGACGGAGTGGTGAACGGGACGAGACACCTGAAGGAAGTTCAGCAGGGACACAAAGAAACCCTGCCCCAGAAACTGCCCAGCAGGTACAGGATATCGCTTCACATTGACGACGAGGCCATTGTCTGTACCCTTGGACGGCAGTACGGTTACAACGTCTTTCAGCTGGAAGCCGAAGACGACGAGTGGAAAGAAAAGATAATCGCCCATGCGGAGAGCATAAGAAAAAGAGATTTCGGCGATAATGAAGAAGAGGAGGGATCATGAATATCATATCCAGGATCACAGACCCATGGAATCTGGTGATCATACTGCTTGGGATCGCGCTTTTGATCCTGCTTTTGCAGAATGCGTCCAGGCTGTCTTCACAGAGAGACAACATAAGCGAGGCCGTGAACCGGGATAACCGGAGATATTTTGCGGATCCGGATTCGAGGGAACTCCATTCCGTAAGTGACCGGGACGCAGCCGTGACTCCGGATACCATCAGGAGTTATGAGACCAGGTTTAACGACGCCTGTTCGCTCCACAACATGTACGCCCAGCTTATACCCATATTTCCCATGCTGGGTATCCTGGGCACGGTCTACGGGCTCCTTGGAAACCTGGGAGATGTGGACTCCATGATGGCGGGCCTGACCACAGCTCTCGACACCACGTTCTACGGGCTTTCCGTGGCCATAGTGCTGAAGGCGGTTGACGCGGTCTACCCTTCAAGGGTAATAAACGCAACTGATGTGATGCTGGACGACTTCAAGAGCAGGATCGGTTTAAGTGAGCTCTTCGAGCGGGAGAGCAGGAGCGGCGCAGAAGAAGGTTTCGGGAATGATAGCAAGGGCAGCTCAGGCAAAGAATACCGGAGTGGAAATAAGGGCAGCTCAGGCAAAGAATACCGGAGTGGAAATAAGGGCAGCTCAGGCGAAGCATTCGGGAATGAAGGCAGAGACTCATGAGGAGACACAGAAACAGGAACGGGGAAAATGTCTTATTAGATCTCACGCCTCTTCTGGATGTGGTCTTTA
>JAILIO010000039.1 GCA_024695225.1 Lachnospiraceae bacterium | reverse complement strand
GTATCCTTCACAGGTTCCAGCAGTTCTGCGCCGCTCTTCCCGGCATCCTCCTTAACCCCCGGGAAAAGATTCACTATCTTTTCAGACATGAGACTGATATGGATCGTCATCTCTCCGTTTTTCACTGTGAGAAGACCCTTCCCATCGCAGGCCTCGCACACCGCAAACATACTGCTGTCAGTGTTGAAATTGCAGGTATATACACCGTCCACAAGTCCCGCCTGACTCCCGGCATTTCCACTCTTTCCGGAGGGATCAGACGCTCCCGACGCACTCTCGCCTGTATCTGCCTTGCCTGACGCACCCGATGCGCTTCCCGCTCCGGCGCTGTCCTTTGAATCCACAGTCAAAGCTGCGTCGTCCATGTTTTTAAGAGCATCTCCCGTATGCGCCGCATAGAGCTTCTGCACCTCCGGGATCCTGCCAAGCCCCTCTATCTGGCACTCGACGCCTTCGATCCCCTCAGCTGCGCCGACCATGCTCTTCCAGGAATCCTCGTCCTCCCCGGCCATGTCGTTATTTGCATGGTCTCCGGCCACCACCATCATGGGTCTCAGGATCACCTTGCTGTACCCTGCCTCCCTGATCCGGTCAATGACCACGCTGCACTCGGTGTCTTCGGGCTCCCCTTCAACGGTGCCCACAAACACGTTCTTGTATCCCAGCTCCTTGAATGTATTCTGCATCTGATCGTAGGTTACATTTGCCACATGTGAAGTCCCGTGTCCCAGGAAAATAAAGGCGACCCCGGCGTCCCCTGCTGCCCCCGGATCCGCATAACCTGCCTCTTTAAGAGCCTCTGCGGTCACGGATTCAGCCACACTCTTCTTGTCATCATTTACAGTCTTCGCATCGGACACGGCCTCACCCAGCAAGGGCTCCGCGATCACGATGTCCTCAAACTCATCCTCGTGCTTTGAAACCGCTTCGGAAAGCTCGTCATACTCTGCGCCGTGCATCAGGTGGGTGGGCTGCACGATCAGATTTTTAACGCCATTTTTCTGAGCACGAGTCAATGCCTGCTCCACATTGTCGATCTGCTCGCCATCCCGGGCCAGCACATGATTGATAATGATCTGGGATGTGAATGCCCTCCTCACGTCCCAGTCCGGATAGGCCGATGCCAGCGCCTTCTCCACGCTTCCGATGTCTTCTGCGCGGCTGTCGTTAAATGAAGTCCCGAAGCTCACCACCAGAAGCTCGTTGCCTCCGATCCCATCCGCGTTCAGCGGGTCATCCTTCGATGCATCCCCGGTATCAAGCCCGAAGTAATCCGGATCCGCAAATTCTCCGGAAACCATTTCCTTCTGGGCGTCCGTAAGGGCATCCCACGCTACCTTTGCCTCAGCGCACTGATCTTCCGTATCCTCACTCCACTCCTGGACATATATGGCATCAATAAGGGCGGCCACCTTATCCGCCGCCTCCTGATCAGAGATCATTGTCTCTCCCGAATTTGCAGTTTCCATATTCTCAGTCTCCGATGTGGTCACAACCGCCGCCGACTCAACCGCTGACTCCACAGCAGGTACCGCTCCCGCGTTCCCACTGTTCCCGGCGTCCCCGCAGCCTGCCAAAAGCGAAGCCGCAAACACCCCGGAAATAAAGACTGACAAAACAATTTTTCGCATGATGCTCCTCCCATTTCACAGCCTTATTCATTTCCCTTTTGGGGATAGTGTTCCTAACGTCATTTCTCTCATTGTTCTGTATAGTATTGGTCGATCGCCTTCGCCAGCTGATCTGCGCAGGATGTTCCCCTGCCGTTGCAGTCATTTCCACGCAGGATATCGGCAGCATCCTTTGCGCTCCGTCCTTCCAGCAGCTTTCCGACAGCCTTTAGATTTCCATTACATCCACCTTCATATACCACGTTGTGAAGCTTCCCGTCTTCCAGATCAAACTCTATCTTTCTGGAGCATACCCCCCGGGGCCTGAAAGTCACATGTTCCATACTCTTCCACCTCCTATGATGATCCTGCTTTTCCTCACCTTTTCACAAATCGATAACTGATCCTATCATCTCCAAATTATCATTTCCTGTCAATTTCCCTCATATAGTCAAACCAATTATACCGAAAAGATTTCCATGTGTCTCTTTTCGCTCATAATTTGTTTTAATTTAAATTAAAACTCACATGGCTGTTTTCCAACTGATGATCCACGGATCCACGATCTGTAAGAACAGTTTCAAATTGCCTGAGCGTTCCTCGAATCCTCCCCTATGTGCTTTATTATCCTGTCGTATATCCTCTTAAAATAGAAAGTTGTTGCCGTCGCAGACATGATCTCAGCGATCGGAAAAGACCACCATACATAGTCCACATTACCTATAAGCGAAAGCAGATATGCTGCAGGCATCAGAACAACAACCTGCCTCATGATCGATGTTATCATGCTGTAAATGCTCACTCCCAGCGCCTGGAACAGAGATCCTGTAACTATACAATAGGCGGCCACAGGGAAATGGACCGCGATGATCCTAAGCGCCACCCTGCCTATACTCAACATCTCGTCCGAAGCATCAAAAAACTCCAAAAGAACATCAGGTATAGCTTCAAGCAAAACAGTTCCAAAGAGCATGATAGCCGTTGCATAGATCCATGCTAGCCTCCAGGTCTTCATAATATTCTCTTTGTTCTCTGCCCCATAGTTATAAGCTATTATAGGGATCATGCCGTTGTTGAGTCCAAATACCGGCATGAATATGAAGCTCTGCAGTTTAAAGTAAACGCCAAACACGGCAACAGCGGTTGATGAAAAGCCTATAAGTATCTTGTTCATAATATAGACCATAACAGAACCTATAGCCTGCATTATCATAGATGGGACACCGATCTTGTAAATATTTCCGATAAGCTCCCCATCCGGCCTGAAGCCCTTGAAGGAAATATGAATATCCGGATTCTTTTTGATGTTATAAATAAGGGCCATAACGGCAGCTACTATCTGGCCTATAACGGTTGCTATCGCTGCACCTCTGACTCCCAGCCTGGGCATTCCCAAAAGTCCGAATATAAGAATAGGATCCAGTATAAGATTGATTATAGCTCCTGTACCCTGGGTGATCATGGTATAAAAAGTTCTGCCGGTGGAAGTCAAAAGTCTCTCAAAAATAAACTGTCCGAAGATACCGAAGGAACAACAAAGCACTATCGACAGGTATTCCACACCGAAATTTATTATCTCGATATCATCTGTCTGACTCATATAAAAAGGCTTGACTACTGTCAGACCGATGATCAAAAAGACCAGATAGCTGAGCAGGGACAGAAATATTCCATTTTCGGCGGTTTTATTTGCCTTCTCATAGTTTCTTTCACCAAGTGATTTGGACAGTATCGCATTGATACCTACACCTGTCCCCCCGGCCAAAGCTATCATCAAAGTCTGCAGCGGAAAGGCCATTGAAACAGCCGTAAGCGCATCCTCAGCCACCCTGGCCACAAAGATACTGTCTACAATGTTGTAAAGGGCCTGCACAAGCATGGATGCCATCATGGGCAGGGACATCGATATGAGCAATTTATTGACAGGC
>JAILIO010000262.1 GCA_024695225.1 Lachnospiraceae bacterium | reverse complement strand
CACCACCCCCGGCTGTCTGTGGTGCGCTGCAGACATGCCGTTAAAGAGATGTGTCACATGGGATGCCCCGGACCCAAAAGCAAGCATTGCATTCTCATGATCCGCTTCCGTGTGGGCCACGGACACCTTACACACAGAGCTTGCCTTTCTTATGAACTCTGCAGCGCCCTCCAGTTCCGGGGCCACGTCGACTATGCGTATCATTCCCCCGCATCCATTCGACAGTTCCTGAAATTCGTAAGGATCGGGCGGCCTTAAATATGAACCATTCTGCGATCCTTTTCGACCTTCAGACAGATAAGGTCCTTCCATGTGGATACCTCCCGCCTTAGCCCCGTCCTTTGGCCTGTTCTCTTTATACAAAACTGCTGTCTCAAAGGCTTTTTTCAGTTCTTCATGAGGAAGGGTCATGGAGGTTGGCAAAAATGTTGTGACTCCATGGGAGGCCATGTATTTCCCGATGGATACAAGTCCCTCATAAGACCCATCGGAAAAGCAGTGTCCGACAGAACCATGGGTATGAATATCCACAAGCCCCGGCAGGACAAGATCTCCATGCAGGCTGACAGATCCGTCTGTCTCCTGACTGTCCGGGATGATATCCCCTATCACATTTCCTTTGATCTCTATGCTTCCCCGTATAAATCCCCTGTCTCCCTGAAAAATATATGCGTCAGTTAATATCATTTATCCCTCTCCCCTGCCGATGCCGCTGCCAAAGGACACCCTCATAGCACAGCATAAAACGTCCCTCGAGGTATACCGATCGGTCGCGCCCACAAACATTGCCTCAGCTTTCGTTCAATGTGTACCGATCCGTCACAGATCATCCCCAGGCATTTCTCAGCTGCCCTTCAGGGTATACCCGATCCGTCACAGATCACCCCCGGGCATTTCTCAGCTGCCCTTCAGGGTATACCCGATCCGTCACGGATCACCCACAGGATAATAGATCAGCTGTTATAAAGGAAACAGCGATCTTCCCTCAAAAGATCCCGCCAGGTCGCAAAACCTTCAATAGTGACTATCCGGATCATATATGTTAAAATCATTCATCAAATACTTTTATTTATTATAAGCATACAAAATAATAAACCATATTGACAGGAAAAAAACCATGGATATAGAAAAAGCAGTTATTGAACTGTGCATACTGCTGATACTCATACTGTTGTCAGGCTATTTTTCATCAGCTGAATCCGCGTTCACAACCGCAAACAAAGTCAAACTCAAAACAATGGCGGATGACGGGGACAAGGCCGCTGCCCGGGTTCTCAGGATATTGTCCCATTACAACAAGATGCTGGGCACCATTCTTGTGGGAAACAACATAGTAAATCTCTCCGCCACCGCCCTGACCACCACCATAGCCATGGAGATGTTCGGCAATACAGCCGTTTCCATAGTCACTGCGATCCTCACCGTCGTCATCATCATCTTCGGAGAGATCGTTCCCAAAAACTGGGGCACCAGCGCCAGCGAGAAGCTCTCCCTCAGGTACAGCAGATCCATAGAATTTCTTATGTATGTCCTGACCCCCATCGTGATAGCCGTGAATTTCCTGGCCAGGGGCATAATGCGCATCATGAAGATCCCCTACGACCAGACAATGGATGTGATCACAGAAGACGAGCTCAGAACTTACGTGGATGTGGGCCACGAAGGCGGGGCCATCGAAGAGGGCGAGCGCAAGATGATAAATAACGTCTTCGACTTTTCAGACGCCGTTGCCAAGGACATCATGATACCCAGGATCGACATGACCACCATATCGTCAGAATCGGATTACGACCAGGTGATGGAGGTGTTCCGGGAAAATATGTTCACCCGTCTCCCGGTCTACGAAGACGACAACCCCGACAACATGATCGGGATAATAAACATAAAAGACTTCATATTGGTCAGCGACAGCGACCACTTCACGGTGCGCAGCATCATGCGCCCCGCCTACTACACCTACGAGTACAAAAAGACCTCCGATCTCATGGTGGAACTGAGACACAGGACTGAGAGTGTGGCCTTTGTCCTCTCGGAATACGGCGGCACCGTTGGCATGATCACCATGGAAGATCTGGTTGAAGAGATCGTCGGAGAGATCAGGGACGAATTTGACGAGGACGAAAGCGACCTGGTACAGCAGATAAATGAAAATAAATACGCCGTTCAGGGCAGCATGAAACTGGACGATGTAAATGATATCCTGAGCACGGAATTTGACTCGGATGATTACGACTCAGTGGGCGGCCTCATGATAGAGAGGCTGGAGCGGATACCCAGAGACAGGGAAAAGATCACCTTAGACGACGGCACCATGCTGGAGGACCAGGGAGTAAAGCACAACAGGATCCAGATAGTCCTGATCACCCTGCCCGACAAGACAAAAGAAGAAGAGGCCCAGGACAGCGATCAGCAGTCCAAAGCCCCTGCTCTTTTCAGAAATCTCATATCACCCGGCGGTGAGGACTAAAGTCTCTCTGTCCTGTACTTTTGTCACCGCCAATGCTTAAGTGATCACAGTCTTTCAGCGATCACCGGACTTATCTTACTCTTCACTGGGGGAGCGCAAGAGACATGATGGTCTCCAGTTCCGTTCCGTTTTCCGGTGCGTCTTCTATGACTGTCCGTGCCAGGGATGCATC
The DNA here is from genome assembly GCA_024695225.1 of Lachnospiraceae bacterium. Classification (GTDB taxonomy): domain Bacteria; phylum Bacillota; class Clostridia; order Lachnospirales; family Lachnospiraceae; genus JAEELB01. Next base: position 2,269 of record JAILIO010000262.1, on the reverse strand, counting down.
CACCCCCACGATCACTTTCTTTCCTTCGACCTTCTGTATCACATAGTATCCCGTCTCATTTCCATCCTTTATGGTGATGAAGACGCTCACGGGACAGCCGATCAGCTGGTGTTTCTCGGGAAGATCTATCCTGGTTATCTCAAGATCATCCGTTATGGAAAGCGACATCACAGAGAAATCATCCTCTGCATAGGGTATGCCCCTGCCCTTCCCCGCTGCCTCCAGATACATGCGGTGGAGCATCCTGTTCTTTTCAGCCTTGATCCTCCCCATAGTCCCGGACACATCCTGGAACAGCGCCTTGGGAAGCATTTCAAAGCCAACCTTCACGTGAAGACCCGCGTAAATCTGTTCCGGAGTCAGCTGTTTTGCGGCATTGTTCTGCTTGAGTGCCTCGTATCTCTTTGTCTGCATCTCCACGAATTTGCGGTTCAGTCCTATGGCATCCGTAAAGGGATTCACCACCAGTTCCACCACTGTTTCGGGATTTCTGAAAGCCATATCCACACAGGCCTCAAAGGGAATGTTCAAAAGCACTGGGGATATCTGTGCCTTATCCTGAGGTATCTCAGCCTTGGATGTGTACACAGGCATGGCCCGGGTCCCGTCCTTTTTCATCAGCACAAGGGGTGAGAGCTTTGTCCCGTTTTTTATGGGAACGTTCTTTCCCTGCTTTGCCTCCTCCAGTTCCTCATCGGTCATGTTGTCCGGTCTCAAAGCCGGTACAAAAACCAGTGACTTTTCAAGCACCGTCATAAGTTTGGCAAAGTTGTCATTATTTCTTTCAGCAGCAAACTTCTTTGCAAGATCGTCGAGTTCAGCCATGCTCAATCTCCTTTATTTCCCTGATTATATCTATCGTTTATACCTATGATCGTCTGATCTTATCTCTCATTTATCCCTGAACAGTTCTCTTATCTCTTCATAACCTGAATTTGCAAGCTGTTCCTTCTGGAACTTCCTGTTCTTTTTCATCGCGGTAGTGAGTACAGTCCGGCCTTCCGTCCTGAGTTTAGCCGCCTCCTTCATGATCTCCGAAAGCTTCTCCGGGCTCGTTCCCTTTTCTATCAGCCACGCCTCTTTCTTCTTTTCATCGGGTATCTTAAATCCCCTGTCCATGAGAAGCATTATTATCCGCTCAAATCCAATGGAAAAGCCGCAGGCCGGAACGCTCTGACCGGAGAACCTGTTCACCATCTCGTCGTACCTTCCGCCGCCGCCACAGGAGCCGCCGTACTCAGGCATGGATATCTCAAAGACAGTGCCGGTGTAATAGGACATTCCCCTTACCAGCGAAAGGTCGAAAACAAGGTCATATCTGTCGTCTTTTACGGCGTTTACGCATCCCATGATCTCTTTCAGCTCATCGATCCCGCAGCCCTCTCTGTATTCCCCGATCTTCTCATTTATAAGGCCCACCGGATCCTCTGAAACCTTGGCTTCACCGTAAAGCGACATCCACTTTTCGGCGGCAGCCCTGTCGTAACCTGCTCCCTCTATCATATCCGGGATGCTGTCTTCCCCTGCCTTGTCCATCTTGTCCAGGATAATAAAGACCTGCTCCAGGTCCTCTTCCGAAAACCCGGCCCAAAGAGCTGTGGCCCTGAGAAGCCTCCTGTCGTTTATCCTGACTGCAAACCCCTTAAAGCCCAGATTGCAAAGTGCTTCGGACGTGGCCAGTATAAGCTCGGTCTCCGCAAGATCCGTTGGATCACCCAGTATGTCTATATCGCACTGTGTAAACTGGCGGAATCTCCCCTTCTGGGGACGGTCTGCCCTCCACACATTTCCTATCTGCAGTGCCTTAAAGGGAGATGGCAGCTCCTCCTTGTGACAGGAATAATACCTCACCAGAGGGACAGTCAGATCGTAGCGGAGTCCCGAATCCGAAACATCAGCCTCACATTTTGCCTCCTCCAGCTTCAGCTTTTCCCCTCTCTTGAGGATGCCAAAGATGAGCTTTTCATTGTCCCCGCCCTCTTTGGAATGAAGATTCTCGTAGCTTTCCACGGAGGGTGTGTCGATGGGGGTAAATCCGTACTTTGAGTAGGTCTCTTTTATCTTTGAGACGCACCAGTCCCTCACCACCATTTCTTCCGGCATGATGTCTCTCATGCCTGTAACAGGTTTTAATTTAAGCATCAGGCAGCACCACCTTTATATGATCCTCCAGGAGCTGCTCCTCTGAAACCTCCGAAGGCGCTCCCATCATCAGGTCCTGTGCGGTCTTGTTCATAGGGAAAGGAATGACCTCCCTTATGGAATCGTC
>JAILIO010000214.1 GCA_024695225.1 Lachnospiraceae bacterium | reverse complement strand
TATGAGCACACAGCCTTTATTTGAAAGCAGGCGGGGGTATCCATCCGCATATCCCGCAGCCACAGTGGCGATCCTCATAACCTTATCGGAAACATATGTGCCGCCGTAACTCACGGGAGTCCCTGCGGGTATCTCTTTTATATATGAAACAGAGGAATGAAACCTCATAACGCTTTTAAGCCCTGCCATCTCTCTTGTGACTTCAGATGAAGGTGAAAGCCCGTACATGGTGATCCCAACCCTTACCATATCCATATTGGCCTCAGGGATCGTCATGATCCCGGCGCTGTTTGAACAGTGGCAGATAGGTACATCCACACCGGAAGCCTTGATCTTCCCGCAAAACTCCATAAAGACCCCTGCCCTGTCCCTGGAAAATAAAGGATCTGTCTCATCCGCCCTGGACAGATGGGTAAACACTCCTTCAAGGCTGATCCCCGGAGTATTGGCAGCCTTTTTTATAAATAAAAGCCCTTCCTCATCCGGGCGCACCCCTATCCTGGACATTCCGGTGTCCACGGGGACATGGATCTTCACTGTCTTTCCGGCGATAACAGCCATATCAGACAGGGCAGACAGCTGTCTTTCCGTGAAAACAGAAGGTCTCAGGTCATTATTTATCACAGTTTCAAGGGAATCCGGAAAAGACGGACTCAGGATGAGTATGGGAAGGTCGACTCCGTTTTCTCTTATCTCTCCTCCCTCTTCGGGGGTGGCAACCGCCAGGAACTTTACAAAGTCCAGTTCCGATACAGCCTTTGAAACCTGTACCGCCCCGTGTCCGTATGCATCGGCTTTCACCACACAGCACATGGCTGTTCCCGGTTTCAGCCCCTCATTTATCTTCTTCAGATTAAAGATCAGATCATCCAGATTGATTTCCGCGTAAGCCCTCAGTTTTAAGTCCTTTATCACTCAGTCATCTCCTCCTTGGGTCTGATATCCTGGGGCTCATACTCCATGTCAAATATATCCATGACATCCGGTCCGAACATCTGGTACATGTAGGTGTAATAACAACGGTTCAGGATCTCACGCTCCTGTTTTCTGGCCACATTTTTCTTGAGCTCCACCCTTGCAGTCTTTAACCAGTCATTCAGTCCGTTCAATTCCTTCTGGTTGAACTGCAAACGCTCGTAACAGGTCTCCATGGTCATCATCATCAGTTCCCTGTTGACTTTTTCTATATCCTCCGGGATATCCGTAACATTATTTTCGTAATCCGAAAGGCGTTCATTTATGTTGTCCACAAGTTTTTTGTGCTCTGCCAGTTCCTTTTTCTTCCCTGTCTCCAGAAGCGGCACCATCTCGTCGAGAAGTTTCTTTTTCAGCAGCTTCAGTTTCTTAAGCTCTGTGTTGTTCCTGCCCTGTTTTCTCAAAAGGGCATTCAACTCTTCCGACTTTTTCTTGATCTGGTCAGGCATGCCGTCATTTCTGAAGAGACAGTACCATTTCATATCAAGGGTGAGAAGAGGAATATGTGCACCCCTTATAGCGCTTTTGAAAGATTCTGTGTTGGCGGCCAATTTCTCATTCCTTTCCCGATGAAGTAGATACGGAATATGAAAGCCTCATAAGTGAATCGGTCAGATGAACATTTTCAACCTGAATACCCTCGGGCACCGGAAGATCAGCGTGGGCAAAATTCCATATCGCTTTGATCCCCGCATCCACCAGCACCTGAGACACAGGCACCGCTGCAGTCTTCGGTATCGTAAGGACCGCTATGTCTATATCGTTTTGGGCGATAAAATCCACCAGATCCTCCATGGGCTGTACCTTCATATGGGCGACCTGTTTTCCTGACAATGCGGGATCGCTGTCAAAAATACCTTCAAAGATAAAGCCACGGTTGGCAAAGTTTGAATAATTGGCAAGAGCCTGTCCCAGATGTCCTGCCCCGATGATGATCAGATGATGTTCCTTGTCCAGTCCCAGTATGCGGCCGATCTCCGTATACAGATGATCCACATTGTACCCGTATCCCTGCTGACCGAATCCGCCAAAGAGATTGAAATCCTGTCTGATCTGTGATGCGGTAGAATGCATTATAGCAGAGAGATCCCGGGACGAAATGCGCTCAACCCCCTGATCCCTCAACTCTCCAAGATATCTGAAATATCTGGGAAGCCTGTCGATGACTGCCTGTGAGATCTTCTGTTCGTCCTGCATATCAGGGTGTGTCCGGAACCGGCCAATAAGAGAAGAGGTCTTCACTGCCGGTGGTAGTCTTATAATATTTTGCATTCAACAGATTAGATGCGCCGTAATTTCCATCGGCGCCGTTTATCTGGACAATGGTTGTGCCGGCGGAATCAGTGGTGAACTTAAGTGTGGCATTTCCGCTGTCTGTGCCGGCTGCAAGAGCTGCATCCATCTCCTGGATAGACATCTGACGGAACTGTTCATCGATCATACTGTTCTGCACCAGTCTCCAGGAAGCGGTTATCATGGTGGCCAGGGTCAAAAGCGCAAATGCCATGATCACAATGGATATGAGCACCTCAGCAAAGCTTTCCCCCTTGTCCGATCTCAGTTTTTTCAGAAGTAATGATTTCATACTCGCCTCAATATTTCGGTTTGACCGTCCTCTCAACATCTGCAAGCACAGTGGCATCAGAACTGTCCCCGTTCACTATCTCAACCTTGAAATAATAAGTACCCGCCCCTTCGTCATGTGTAAGGGTGAGATCTGCTTTCAATCCGTCGGTAAAAGTATCCACGGGAAGTATGGGCACGGGATCCTGTTTCTTGTCACCTGACAATTCCGACATATCCTTCCATGCATCTCCGTCTTTTGTGTAGAAATGCATCTTTATGATATTGTCCAGCGGATCCTGTGTGAGACCAACCACCATACCGCCGTAGGATCCCGGAGTGTGACTCACATAGACGATGGTACCGTCGCTCAAAGTATCCCTGTACTCAGCGGATCTCAGTTCCGAATCCAGTTTGATCTCGATGGTGGAACAGAGTGTCACCGCATTCTCTTTTTTTACCATCCTGTCATAGGCGTTCTTCACGGTTATCGTGCCGCCGCCCACGATCACGCACATCATGCCGATGAGCAAAACAGCCAGCAACGTCTCAAACAGTGAAAACCCGGATGTGTTTTTTAATTTCCCGGCTATTCTTTTCATATTATTCCGGCGTCCCCTCTCCCCAGCTGATAAGACGTCTCCTTATCCTGGTATCTTCTGTGAGCGTGCTCCCCGAAAAATCCTTTCCCCCCGCTTTCTTCACTTCATCGTCATACTCTCTTATGGATGCAGGGAAAATAAGGACTTCATTCTCTCCCGATATGGTCTTCACGGCAGTTCCGGAATTGTCACAAAGAGTCATCTCAACCCTTATGCTATATGTGCTGGTATCCATGGACACATCACACTTTGCGGTATACACATCCACTCCGTCGGGATTGGGACTGTTGAGGGCAAGGTAATATGTAGCCTTGGAATCCGTCTTTTCCCCTGTCACAAATTTTTCAAGCTCGCAGGTGGATGTGGTGTCAAAGGCTGAAAGCTTCCAGATATCAGACTCGTTGTCATATTTTGTAGATCCTATCAGATATTTTTCTCCGGTGTCGTCCTTCTGGGCTGAAAGATACTTCCATGTGAAATCGCTATCCGCATAGGTATCCTTTGTGTCGCTTTCTGCAGCTGTTCCCATGACAAAGACCATCCCGCCCTCAAACTGGTCACGAACGACCCTCACTGCGGAGGACATGGTGTAATAATCCTGATCTGCCTTTCCCTGGGTACCGGAAGCGCCGTTAGCCTTCCTTCCGGCTGTAGCCGTGCCGGCTGCCAGTATGATACTGCCTGCCACAGCGCACATGATAAACATCAAAAGCGCCAGCATCAGCGTTGCACCACTTTCAGATCTTAATTTTTTGACAATACTGTTCATCATATTTGCATCCATTCGTCAGTCAGTAACAGCAATCGTACGACATATCTCTTCAACTGTGGTGATACCCTGATCCACAAGCTTATGGGCATTTTCCAGCATTGATACATATCCGAATCCGGAACGCCTGGCCGCCTCGGTGAAATCCTGTTTATCACCGTCGTGGGTGATCACACGCCTCAGCTCGTCGTTCATGAGCAGGATCTCAAAGGCGCCTATACGCCCCTTATAACCTGAGTTAAAGCACATATCACAGCCCTTGCCCCTGTAATAGATACGGGCAGGATCCGGAGGGATCTCGGAAAACTCGATCATCTTGGGTTCCGGAATATATTCTTCCTTACAGACGGGGCATACTCTCCTGAGAAGCCTCTGGGATATGACACCTCTGAGACCTGCGGCCATGAGATAAGGCTCAACTCCCATATCCTTAAGTCTGTCAACTGCAGACACGGCATCCTCGGTATGTATGGTGGTTATGACCAGATGGCCGGTGATGGCAGCTCTCATTGCAATCTCTGCGGTCTCACCGTCACGGATCTCTCCCACTGCGATGATGTCAGGGTCCTGTCTCAGGATAGCCCTGAGTCCGCTTGCGAATGTAAGGCCGACCTTCTCATTTATCTGGACCTGTGTGGCCCCGTCGATATTGTACTCAACCGGGTCTTCAAGAGTTACCAGATTGGTGTGTTCATTTAAAAGCTCGTGGATCAGGGTGAACATGGTGGAGGATTTACCTGAACCGGTGGGACCCACGATCATGATAACGCCGGATGTGTTGGCCAGCAGTCTGTCGACCTTCTTGTTGTCTTCGTCAAAGACCATGCCGATACCTTTTCTGTTAAGCATACCGGCGTCACGTCCCAAAAGTCGGATACACACCTTTTCACCGTAGATGGTGGGAAGGGTGTTCACACGCATATCCAGTTCTTCGCCTCTGAGCTTCATCCCGATACGTCCGTCCTGAGGGATACGCCTCTCGACGATATCCATATGGGACATGACCTTTATCCTGGAGACAACCGAGTCTTTAAGATCCTGAGGGATCACCATGACCTTGTGAAGTCTGCCGTCTATACGCATCCTGATATTCATGTCTGTCTTGGTGGGTTCGAAATGGATATCCGAGCATTTCTCCGAAAAGGCTCTCTCTATGATGGAGTTCACAAGCCTGATGGTAGGAGCGCTGTCCTGATCGGAATCGGTTATCTCAGGGACTTCCACAGCCTTTTCGGGAATTCCTGCCTCTTCTCTCATCTGGGCCATGGCCTCTGCCGCGCCCACATTTTCATACAGGAGATTTATGGAGCGGTCCACGGCAACTCTGGAGGCGATCATGGGTATGATCTGCTTGCCGGAGATATTCCTTGCATTCTCTAAGGCAACGAAGTTCAAAGGATCCGCCATAGCCAGATACAGATTGCCCTTGTAAACCCTGACCGGGACTATCTGTTCCTTCTTGGCCAGATTCTTTGGAATAAACTTGGACATCTCAGGTGAAATGTCAGTCTTGGACAGATCTATATAGTCGATACCCAGCTGCACATTCAGCGCGTGGATCAACTGGTTTTCCGAAATGATCTTCTGTTCAATAAGAGCCTGTCCCAGTCTGAGACCGTGCTCCTTCTGGTACGCAAGCGATTCCTTCAGCTGATCTTCGGTAATAAGCCCCATCTCGATCAGCATATCTCCGAGCCTGATACTCTTCACTTATCCTACCCCTTCCCGAAAAATGTACATACACTCCGGCACAAAAACACCCTCAACAACCTGTTCCATAAATCTCACGATATATATCCGAAAAAGCAATCCATCCCCGGATCATATCAGAAGTTTCTTCCTCACATATTCGATATCGTTTGCAGCATCGATGGCAACTGAGGGCGTTATATCCCGGTTCATGGCCATCCTGATAAGGCAGTTGTCCATGGTGATGCTCCCCTTCTCCGAATCGGAAAGCATATAGGACTGCATCTGGGGAGTTTTTCCCTCTCTTATCAGATTCTGAATACTGGCGGTGGATATCATGCATTCAACTGCAACTATCCTTCCATGTCCCGATGCTCTGGGCAAAAGTTGCTGGGACAGAATGGCTTTTATTGTGGTGGAAAGCTGGATCCTGATCTGCTGCTGCCTCTCAGCCGGGAATGTTCCGACTATACGGTCTATGGAATCCGGAGCCGAATTGGTATGCAGTGTGGCAAAGACCAGATGTCCGGTTTCAGCAGCTGTAAGTGCTATCTCCATAGATACCATATCACGCATTTCACCGATAAGGATTATGTCCGGGTCCTCACGAAGTATAGCTCTGAGTCCGTCCGCATAACTCTCCGTATCACTGCCTATCTCACGCTGGTTTATGATGCACTGATCGGGTGAATAAATATACTCGATAGGATCCTCCAGAGTGATTATATGTTCCTTCCTTGTGTGATTGATCTGGTTCAATATGGCGGCAAGGGTGGTGGATTTGCCGGATCCCGTCTCACCGGTCACCAGAACGATGCCTTTGTTGTACTTTGGAAACTCTTTTACCGCGGGAGGAAGCCCCAGAGAATCCAGCATGGGTATCTTGTTAGACAGTATCCTGAGAGCTCCCGATACATGTCCCTGCTGTCTGAAGAGATTTATACGGACTCTCTCTCCGGCTATGGAACGGGCCAGATCCAGTTCTCCTATCTTCTCGATCTTGGAATAATCTTCCCCTGCAAGCTGCTTTGCAATCCCGACACAGTCTTCATCTGTGAGGACTGCATCCTCGATGTTCACAGGGACACCGTCTACCCTGCATTTGGGCGGAAGTCCGTAGACTATATGTACGTCAGACCCGCCAAGAGCTGCAGATTTTGCGATAAGCTGTTCTATGTCGTACAACTTCTATTCCTCCGATATCAATTTACTGCTGCTGTAGTTGACGCCGAAGCACTCTCAGAGGCTGCAGACGATTCTGTCGCTGTAGTTGTCTCTGCGGAAGTCCCTGACTCTGAACTTCCGGATCCGCTTCCACTTCCCGCAGCATTCTCTGAAACAGTGGGAGTCTTGCTCTCTTCCGAAGGCTCTGAAGAGGATTCCTCCGCAGTTTCAGTCTCTTCCTCCGTCTCCTTCTTTTCTGCGGTCTCTGTCTCCTCTGTAGGATCCTTTATATCACCGGATCTTATCAGCTGGTTTCCTGACAGATCCATGGCTTCTTTGAAATTGTCCATAGTAACATCGGAAAGCTTTGCCTTTGTGATCCAGACAGAAAAGTCTCCCTTCTCGTCCACCGCATAATACAGGGGATGCACTGCAAACGACCCGTCCTCTTCGATGAACCAGAGGCCTCCGTACTTCACAATATCCTGAACATAATCATAACCCAGCCCCCTGAGGATCAAAAGTGATCTGACTCCGTAATGATCCGGATCATTTTTGGGGATCAGCTTTGTTATGGGACCTGTGGCACCCGGAAGAAGCAGCCCCTCTGTGTAGAGCTTGTTTAAAGAAGTTGTTGCAACGCTCTCATTTATGGTCTCAAGGGCATTCTCTGAAGCTGTTTTTTGATCTCCTTCAGCGTTCAGCCACGCCGGGGCAGACACTGCGATAAATGCAGCCACAGCCAGACCACACATCAATGTGATAAGTCCCCTTCCCTCTGCTTTTTTCATATTCTCACCTGCTTTCATTTTCAGTAAAGATCCCCCTATTATCAGTGAAACAGATTACTGATGATATCAAGCGTCTTTGAAGCCTGTCTTCCCGAAGTACCTATATACATGGGCCATACCGTTTCCCTCTTCATATGCCCGGTGGCCTCGGTGTTTCCGTTGACACTGAGCACAGGATAAATGTAGCTTTCCTTCTTTGACCAGCCTGATGAATCGACGGTCAGGAAGTCGTATGCCATGTCTGTGAAGTCCACATCGTTTCCAAGGGATGTTACAACGCAGCCCTGTACAGGGAAGGTGTTGTATCCATTGTACTTAAAGTTATAATCTGCGATCTCTATAGTGCCGTCTTCCTCTCCTCCTGCATCACCGGTGTAGAATTTGGCGTACATGGAGCTGCCCTGTGTATCAGGTTTAGCGCCTGTGTACTGGTAGAAATACGGTGCCATCTGATATCCGTCATATATAAACCCGTTTACGCTGACGGATTCGGTGAATGCATAGGAGGCTCTCTGAACTGCGAAAGCGTTTTCAAAAGTGACACTGTTCAGAGGTGACCCGCTGTCTGTGGACAATATGATGCCTTCATTGGTGCCCCAGGCGTCATGACCGCTTCCGTCGTTAAATCTGACGGACACATAGGCCTTCTTCATCTGAATGCTGCCGCCCATCTTCTCGCCTGCAAGTCCGCCCACATAGACTCCGTTATCATCCAGGTAGTTCCCGGAAAGGGAATTTGCGGAGATCGAGAATGCATTTCTGAAGTTACAGGTCACATATGAACTGTTCAGGGCAAAATTCCCGTAATTTGTATTTTCACCGGCAGAGCCCACTGCGCCTCCGGCATACACCCCGGATCCGCTGTCCATATCAATCTTCGCATTATCTGCCCTGTACAGGTTTATGGATGCATCCACCCCGGTGCTGCCAATGGTAGTTTCACCATATTTGCAGGCCCCGGCGACTCCTCCGACAAAGAACTCATTTCCATCGCTCACATGACCTATCTTTGCGGTGATTATGGCCCCATCCCTGACATTGTTTGTGGAACGCACATGTCCACTCTGGGTGATCATCCTTCCGGAGATCCCTCCCATATAGACATCACTGTTCTGCACCCATTTGTCGGGGACAACAGTGAGGAACCCTTTGTATGTACTGTTGGTCACAATGTTGTACATATATTCAGCATCGTCTCTTCCGTCTTTTCCTACTATGCCCGCAAGATACATTTCTTTTGAGTTTGTGATCTGGTTGGAGGATACCTTGATCTCACAGGAGCAGAAAGCCTTATCTATCTCACCGTAGACCATTGTCCCGGTAACGCCTCCGATAAACACATTATCCTTGGCACTCCAGATCTTCGAGTTGACAACTATGGAGTTTTTGACATCCATATCAGACACATAGTTCTTGCCTGAATTGTATGGCACTTCCACACTTCCTGCTACACCGCCGATAGCCAAAAGCTTATCCGTGGAGATCTGGGAAGGTGAAGACACCTTGATCTTTGCCTTTTCAGACACAACAGCCTTGGAAATACTTGTATAACATCCCATGACACACCCGGTGACACCTCCGATGGCAACACCCGTCTCATATTCAGTGTTGCTGCCATCGTACTGCTTCAGGGTTATGGGAGATGCTACTGCAGGATTCTCGGTATCCTTTTCATTCCATGCTATGACCGACTTGTTATCTCCTGAATCATAGCCGAATGCCAGTGTACCGGACATGCCTCCCAGGAACACCGTATACTTGGGTCGGGTTTCCCATTGACTGAAATTGCCGATGTCAGGCATATTATTGATCTCAACCAGAATCTCTTCCTCTGTGCTGCAGTCAATGAAATCGCTGCCCTTATGGCTCAACTCTTCCTTTTCGGAAAAACTGCCACTACCTGCAACTCCTCCCGCATAAAGCCATGCGTTAAGAGTCTTCGTGCCCACATATATATCCTTTATGTTCTTGCACTTTACGACGCTACCCGCATCCATAGTGTAATTATTGCCGTTGCTGTCTTTCATCACGCTGGTGACAGTGACCCTGTTGTCAGGGGTTCCGGCTTCACCTACGACTCCTCCCACATCGAGGCAATATGCTTTAATGCTTTCGGAAGCTTCTACCCTGACCTTACCCTTATTGGTGCATTCGGTGATCACAGATGCCGCGCCCTGCTGACCTCCCTGGATCCTTGTAAGTATTCCGAGGACACCGCCAACCCTGAGTT
>JAILIO010000213.1 GCA_024695225.1 Lachnospiraceae bacterium | reverse complement strand
ATATCGATTTCCTGAACCACGCCATAACAAACTATCTGGTCCGAATAAATAAACTGCCTCTGCCCATAGACGATCTGAACAGCATAGGCGCCCTTTTCCATGTTGTGAACGATATAGAGAGGATAGGCGACCACGCCAAGGACATAGCGGATTACGCCCGGCAGAGAAAAGAAAACGGTGCAGAGTTTACTGAAGAGGCTGTATCTGAACTGGGGCAGATGATGGAAGTCGTAAATAAAGTCCTGCATTATGCGACAGAGACCTTTGTGCAGGGTACGGATGAATATGTGGACGAGATAGAGGAACTGGAAGACCGGCTGGATGAAATGGACCGTGAATTCCAGATGCATCATATACAGAGGCTGTCCAAGGGAGAGTGTACTCCCGAAGCCGGAATGATCTTTTCAGATGTGGTCTCGGGACTTGAAAGAGTCGGCGATCACGCTGTCAATATAGCTTTCGCCATAAAGGAAGCGGAGGCTGCCACCGCCTGAAAAAGGTGCGCCATTATTTCCTTGCATTTGAACTTTCCTGTGATATAATGTTTCGGTATGTGTGTTTGCCCTGCCTGCGGTTTGCGGCTTCTCCGGCCCTTGCCCCGGACAGTGGCGTATTCAGAAAAGGAGACGAAATGATAACAAAAGAAAAGAAAGCGGAACTGATCGAGAAGTACGGAAAGAAGGCCGGCGATACCGGCTCTACCGAAGTACAGGTTGCCATCCTCACAGAGAGGATACATGAGCTTACGGATCATCTGAGAAAGCATCCCAAGGATCACCATTCCAGAAGGGGACTTCTTATGATGGTCGGACAGAGAAGAGGACTTCTTGATTACCTCAAGAAGAAGGATATCGAACGCTATCGTTCCATCATAGAAAAGCTCGGCATAAGGAAGTGATGATGGTCCCCGGGTAAGGGGATCGGAGAGTTGAAGACGAAGAAGAAGATAAAGAAGGGAAACGAGATATGTACAAAACTTATGAGTATGAACTTGCCGGACGCACACTGAAGGTGGATATCGGCAGAGTCGGAAAGCAGGCAAACGGTTGTGCTTTCATGCATTACGGGGAGACAACTGTGCTCTGCACGGCCACAGCTTCCAAGAAACCCAGGGATGGTATCGATTTCTTCCCCTGCAGTGTGGAGTATGAAGAGAAGTTTTATTCGGTTGGCAAGATGCCCGGCGGTTTCAATAAGCGTGAGGGAAAGCCTTCAGAGAACGCCATACTGACCAGTCGTGTTATCGACAGGCCTATGAGACCTCTTTTTCCCAAGGATTACAGAAATGATGTGACCCTGAACAACCTGGTCCTGAGCGTGGATCCCGAGTGCAGACCCGAACTGGTGGCTATGATAGGAACATCCATCGCCACTACCATTTCTGATATTCCTTTCGACGGGCCCTGTGCCATGACCCAGATCGGCATAGTTGACGGCGAATTTGTGGTTAATCCTTCCCAGGAACAGTGGGACAGGGGAGACCTGAAACTTACGGTGGCATCTACCGGGCAGAAGGTCATCATGATCGAAGCCGGGGCAAATGAGATCCCTGAAGACAAGATGCTGGAAGCCATCTATATGGCTCACGATGTAAATCTGAAGCTCATAGAATTCATCAACGGCATAGTGGCTGAATGCGGCAGGGAGAAGCATACCTACGAGAGCGCTGCTGTTCCGGAGGAACTGATGAACGAGGTAATGCGTATAGTGCCTCAGGATGAGATGGAGAAGGCAGTTTTCACCGATGACAAGCAGCAGAGGGAAAACAATGTGGCTGAACTCACCGAAAGGATAAATGAAGCCCTTGCAGACCGGGAAGATCTGCTGCCGCTGGTTGGGGATGCCGTATATCAGTATGAGAAGAAGACAGTCAGAAAGATGATCCTCAAGGATCACAAGAGACCTGACGGAAGACAGATAGAGGAGATAAGACCTCTCGCTGCAGAAGTTGATATCATTCCCAGGGTTCACGGCTCTGCCATGTTTACCAGGGGACAGACACAGATATGCGATATCTGCACCCTGGCACCCCTTTCTGAAGCTCAAAGAGTGGAGGGGCTCGATCCCAATGTGACTAAGAAGAGATACCTTCATCAGTACAATTTCCCTTCATATTCAGTGGGCGAAACAAAGGTCTCTAGAGGACCCGGACGCCGCGAGATCGGCCATGGGGCACTGGCGGAGAGAGCTCTTCTCCCCGTGCTTCCCTCTGAGGAAGAGTTCCCTTATTCCATCAGATGCGTATCCGAGACTTTTGAATCAAACGGCTCCACATCCATGGCGTCCACATGTGCTTCCTGCATGTCCCTTATGGCTGCCGGAGTGCCCTTGAAGAGTATGGTGGCCGGTATATCCTGCGGTCTTGTGACCGGAGATACGGATGACGACTATGTGGTGCTTACGGATATCCAGGGACTTGAGGATTTCTTCGGAGACATGGACTTCAAAGTGACCGGTACTACAAAGGGTATCACAGCCATCCAGATGGACATCAAGATCCATGGTCTCACAAGGCCTATCGTCGAGGAGGCCATCCGGCGTACAAGGGAAGCAAGGCTTTTCATCATGGACAACTGCATGAAGAAGGCTATCGAAGAGCCCAGGAAAGAAGTCGGAAAGTACGCTCCCAAGATCATCTCCATGAGCATCGATCCTGAGAAGATCGGTGAAGTGGTGGGTCAGAGAGGCAAGACCATCAATGAGATCATAAGCCGCACAGGATGTCAGATAGATATCGAAGACGATGGAAGCGTTTCCATCTGCGGCATGGATGCAGACCAGATGGCCAGTGCCAAGAACATGATAGAGACCATTGTCACTGAATTTACGGAAGGTCAGATACTGAACGGCCGGGTGGTCTCCATAAAGGAATTCGGAGCGTTTATCGAATTTGCCCCCGGAAAGGAAGGACTTGTCCACATCTCCAGGATAGCAAAGAAGAGGATAGGAAAGGTTGAGGATGTCCTTAATCTGGGAGACGAAGTTACGGTTGTCTGTCTCGGCAAGGACAGAATGGGAAGACTTTCATTCAGCATGAAGGATGTCCCCGGAAACTGATACTGATACAGGACTTGAACTGAACGGCCCGGGGGATGACCCCGGGCTGTGTGTTATATAAGGGTATTACGGGATAGATACGATCACCGCATCTGCACAGGGAGACACGCAGAATGAATAAAAAGTGGTTTGTCCATACGAAAAAAGCTGATTTTGACGCCTTGTCCCGGCGGTTTGGCATCGATCCTGTCACAGCTAGGATCATCAGGAACCGCGATATCACAGAGTATGATGACATAGACAGATTCCTCAATGGAAAGCTTTCCGACATCGAATCTCCTTATGATCTTAAATATGCGGAGGAAGCCGCTTTTTCCCTGATGGATGCCATAGGGGACGGGATCGGCATAAAGGTGATAGGAGATTACGACGTCGACGGAGTATGCTCCTCCTTCATTTATCTTAAAACACTTACAGCTGTGGGGGCAGAGTGTTCGGCGGATATCCCTCACAGGATCAGGGACGGCTATGGCATAAATGAAGCCCTGATCGACAAGGCGGCTGAAGAGGGTTACGGGGTTATCCTCACCTGCGATAACGGCATCGCCGCTTACGATCAGGTGCAGCATGCAAAGGACCTGGGCATGTATGTGATCGTCACAGACCACCATGAGGTCCCCTATACGGAGGACTCTGCGGGAAACAGGAACTACCGGCTTCCACCTGCGGATATCGTGGTGGATCCCAAAAGGGAGGATGACAGCAGTTCATTTAAAGAGATCTGCGGCGCCGTTGTGGCACTCAAGGTTTCGGAGATACTTATGGATGCCTGCGGCATGTCTGACAATGAAAAGAAGACTCTCATGCAAAGCCTTATGGAAGCGGCGACCCTCGCCACAGTCTGCGATGTGATGCCCCTTGTCTCAGACAACAGGATCATCGTAAAGGAAGGCCTTAAGATGATCAACAATACTGAGAGTACGGGCCTCAGGGCGCTTATTGATGCATGCAGCCTCTCACCCGGGAGTATCACGGCCTATACACTTGGTTTTGTCCTGGGTCCCTGCATAAACGCTTCGGGCAGGCTTGAAGCAGCCTCTGAAGCGCTGGATCTTTTGATCACTGAAGATCGGGAGAGGGCCGCGGGGATAGCGGCACATCTGAGGACCTTAAATGATGAGAGAAAGAAACTCACTGAAGAGGGGATAAATAAAGCCATCCTGACGGTGGATCAGCAGGGAATGGGCAGTGACATGGTGCTGTGCATATACATCCCCGGGATACATGAATCGGTTGCGGGGATAATCGCCGGACGGGTCAGGGAAAGATATTCCCGTCCGGTATTCATATTTACGGATTCCGATGAAAGTGATGTGATAAAAGGTTCCGGCAGGAGCATAGAAGCTTATGACATGTACGGCCATATCACGGAGTTCGGAGAACTTCTCACAAAGTTCGGAGGCCATAAGATGGCAGCCGGACTGTCCATGAAAAGAGAAAATCTGAGTTTGTTCAGAAAAAACATGAATGATAACAGCGGCCTGTCTGAAAATGACCTTGTGGAAAAATCCTATATCGATGTGGCTCTTCCCATATCTTATCTGTCTGCGGGGCTTATCCGTGAACTTGACAGCCTGGAGCCGTTCGGCACAGGGAATCCCCGGCCGGTCTTCGGTCAGAAGGATGTATGTGTGGAATTCAAGCGCTTTATCGGAAAAGATGATAAAATGGGAAAGTACGTTGTGAAAGATGACAAGGGACAGGTTGGGCTCACTGTATTCAGGGATGCCCCTGAATTTAACGGGTTCCTTAAGGAACACAACAATAAATGCACCATCTTCTATACCGCCCAGGTGAACGAGTGGAACGGCAGGGAGGATGTTGAGATAATACTTAAAGATTACTGTTGATGTTATGTGGGAGTGACGAGATGAGACTATCTGAATTGTTGGTAGGGTTTGATTACGATGTTACAAGGGGTTACGGGGATCCCGTGGTCAGCGGGATCGTATATGATTCCAGAAAAGTTAAGCCGGGGTGCGTTTTTATTTGCATACACGGGGACAGGGTCAATTCACATGAGTTCGTGTCATCAGCCATAGATGAGGGGGCCAGGGTCATAGTTTATTCGGAAGAACTGACTACCTGGGACAATTCCGTGCACTATGTGAAGACTCCGGACACAAGGAAAGCTCTGGCATGCATTTCTGCAGCCTGGTTCGGGCATCCTGCGGATAAGCTTACGGTGGTGGGGGTCACCGGGACAAAGGGGAAGACCACCACAACCTATCTGATCAGGGGTATGCTGGAAAAGGCAGGATACAAAACAGGGCTTATTGGCACGGTGGGAGCCATAATAGGGGATGAGGTGCTGCATACCCCAAACACCACCCCGGAGTCCTACATCCTTCAGGAGTATTTTGCGAAGATGGTGGAAAAGGGGATCACCCACGTGGTGATGGAGGCTTCCTCCCAGGGCTTCCTGCTCCACAGGACAGACGGTTTTGTGTTTGACTACGGGATACTGACCAATATATCCCCTGACCATATAGGACCGGGGGAACACCGGGATATGAATGATTATATCGAGTGCAAGAGCATGATGTTCAGACAGTGCAGGATAGGTATAGTGAATGCGGATTCCGACTACCTGGACGAGGTCCTTAAAGGGCATACTTGCGAGATAGTCAGTTATTCCATAGATAGCCCTTCGGACCTGAAAGCAAAGGATCTCAAGTTTGAAAAGAAGGGAAGAGAACTGGGTATGGAATTCAGCATGGAGGGCATCCTGAACACTGAAGCCTATGTGTGCAATCCGGGGCTCTTCAGCGTATATAATGCACTGTCTGCCTGTGCTTTGGGAGCTGCCATGCACATAGGACTTGACCACATCCTGGCGGCTCTTGCAGAGACCCATGTGAAGGGCAGGATAGAGCCGGTGGAGGTTTCCGATGATTTCCATGTTTTGATAGATTACGCCCACAATGCCATGGCTTTGGAGAATCTACTGGTGACACTCAAGGAATACAAACCTAAACGCCTTGTATGTCTCTTTGGATGCGGGGGCAACAGGTCGAGTCTCAGAAGATTTGAAATGGGCGAGGTCAGCGGGAAATATGCGGATCTTACGGTCATTACTTCAGACAACCCAAGGTTTGAGGAACCTGCCGCCATCATCAGCGACATAAAGAAGGGGATAATGAAGACCAGCGGCCGCCATATGGATATCGAGAACAGGGTGGAAGCCATAGACTGGGTCCTCAGGAATGCAGAGAAGGGGGATATTATAGTCCTTGCGGGGAAAGGTCATGAGGATTATCAGGAGATAAAGGGTAAAAGATATCCCATGGATGAAAGGGTCATTGTGAAAGAACTTATGGAGAAGATAAAAGCTTAATGCCGGAATATGCGGATATCGTAATAGATGTGTCACATTCCCGGCTGGACAGGACTTTCCAGTATCTGATACCGGAAGAACTGGTGGGGAGCGTGGTGGAAGGTACGGCTGTCAAAGTTCCTTTTGGGAACGGCAGCCGTATCATAAGAGGATATGTGGTCTCCCTTTCAGATACCCCGGCCATAGATCCCTCCAGGATAAAAGAGATCGAAGGCGCAGACCCGGAGGCAGTCTCTGCGGATGACATACTCATAAGACTAGCGGGGTGGATAAAGAGACATTACGGCGGCACCATGATACAGGCGCTTCACACTGTGATGCCCGTTAAGGCAAAGTCGGGGGTGAGAGTCAGAAAGATGGTATCCCTAAAGGCCCTGCCTGAAGACTGTACCGGGCTTTTGGAAGAATATGAGAAGAAACACTGGTATGCCAAGAAACGGGCGCTCTCTTCCCTTATGGAAGACCCCGTCCTCCCTTACGAGGTGCTTACGGGAAAACTCCATGTGTCGGCCCGTACCTTAAGTGTGCTTGACAAGGCCGGAGTCATTGAGATAAATGAAAAGACCTGGGAAGAGGGATTTAAAACCCGGGCTGCCGGAGGTATGAGACCTGTTCTCAGCAGTGAACAGCAGGAGATAATAGATACGGTGGCAGGGAAAACCATTTCAGGGGATCCCGGGAAATATCTGATCCACGGTATCACCGGCAGCGGCAAGACAGAGGTTTATCTGGGTATCGCAGAGAAACTGGACGAGGCAGGTCTGCAGACCATAATGCTCATACCTGAGATCGCCCTTACATTCCAGACGCTGGTGCGCTTTTACAGAAGATTCGGAGACAGGGTGATCGTTCTCAACTCATCAATGACCCCCGGGGAGAGGTATTCCCGGATACAAAAGGCAAAGGCGGGGGAAGCCTCCGTGGTCATAGGCCCCAGGTCAGCTCTTTTCACACCCTTTCCCCGTCTGGGCGCAGTGATCATTGACGAGGAACATGAGACCAGTTACAAGAGCCAGTCACCTCCCAGATACCACACCAGGGAGACCGCCGCAGAACTCTGCAGGATGAGGGGGGCTTCTCTTGTACTTGGCAGCGCCACGCCTTCAATGGAGGCGGGATACGGGGTTCAGAAGGGTGAATATAAGCTCTTTACCATGACAGAGAGACTCACCGGGGGTTCGCTTCCCGAGGTGTCTGTGGTGGACATGCGAAGCGAACTTAAGTCCGGGAATATGTCCCCCTTCAGCAGACTGCTGAGGGAGCGCATGGAGGAAACCCTCAAGGACCACAGCCAGGGGATGCTGTTTTTGAACAGGAGAGGGGTTGCGGGTTTTGTATCATGCAGAGCCTGCGGTTATGTCTGCAAATGCCCCCACTGCGATGTCAGCCTTACCCAGCACGGGGAAAGTTTTATGAGGTGTCATTATTGCGGGTACTCCGAGAAAAGGGCTCCGGTCTGCCCCGAATGCGGTTCCAAATACCTTATGGGTTTTAAAGCCGGGACAGAGAAGATAGAAAATCTTGTCCGGGAACTTTTTCCCAAATGCAGGACCCTTAGAATGGACGGGGACACCACATCCACAAAGGGAAGCTATGAAAAGATCCTCCAGAGATTTGCCGATCACGAGGCTGATTTTCTCATCGGCACCCAGATGATCGTAAAGGGCCATGATTTTCCCGATGTGACTCTCATGGGGATACTGGCTGCGGATATGTCTCTGTATACAGGGGATTTCAGGGGAGGCGAGCGGACCTTTGATCTTCTGACCCAGGCTGCGGGAAGAGCCGGGAGAGGACAGAAAGCAGGAAGCGTTGTCATACAGACATACAGTCCGGATTCCTATGCCATAAAGGATGCGGCATCACAGGATTATGAAGCTTTCTACAGGGATGAGATACAATACAGAAAACTTTTGTTTTATCCCCCTGTGGGACATATGCTGTCGATGCTCATCGTGTCCGGAAGCAGGGAGAGGGGCGCTCAGCTGTCAGAAGCGCTGGCGGAGGTTTCAAAGGTTGACGGCGTAAGTGTGATCGGACCTTCACCCGCGGGGATTTCGTACATAAACGACAGATACAGGTTTGCGATCTATATAAAAAGCGGCGATTATGAGAAACTCACAGATATACGGGACAGATGTGAGGAGAAGACAAAGGAACTGGAGATCAGGGATACGGATGTGCAATACGACTTCGATCCCATGGGAACATGGTAAACAGGCGGCACAGGCCGTAAACAACAACAGGAGGGGAAAATGGCGCTTAGAAATATACGAATATACGGGGATGATATTCTTTCCAGCAGATGCAAAGAGGTGAAAGAAATGACCCCCAGGATCTCATCCCTTATAGATGATATGTTTGAGACCATGTATGACGCAGACGGAGTGGGGCTTGCCGCCCCCCAGGTGGGCATATTGAAGAGGATCGCGGTCATTGATGTGACAGGTGAAGATCCCATGGTCCTGATAAACCCTGTTATAACTGAGACCGACGGGGAGCAGGAAGGCACAGAGGGCTGTCTTTCTCTTCCCGGAAAAGTGGCAATGGTGAAGAGACCAAATCATGTGAAGGTGAAAGCTCTCAACAGGGATATGGAGCCTGTGGAGTACGAGGGGACTGAACTGCTTGCAAGGGCCATGGTGCATGAGATAGATCATTTGGACGGCCATATGTATACGGAATTTATGGAAGGGGATCTGATGGATGTACAGGATCTGATCGATCAGAACGAAGAAAACGGGGAAGGATCGGAATGAAGATAGTCTTTATGGGAACGCCTGAATTTGCCGTGCCATCTCTCAGGCGTCTGTGCGAAGATGGCTATGATGTGGTATGCGTGGTGACCCAGCCTGACAGACAGAAGGGGAGGGGAAGATCATTTTCAAAAAGCCCTGTATCAGCAGAGGCTGAAAGGCTTGGCATAGAAAACATCTTAAAGCCGGAAAAGATAAAGAATGAAGGGGATACCATAGAGAAACTCAGATCCCTGGGGGCAGAGATGTTTGTGGTATGCGCCTACGGACAGATACTGTCCCAGGAGATACTGGATATACCCAAATACGGATGTGTGAACATTCATGCCTCCATACTTCCCAAGTACAGAGGTGCTGCACCCATAGAGCGGAGCCTCATGGACGGATGTGACATCACCGGGATATCCATTATGAAGATGGAAAAGGGTCTTGATACAGGACCTGTCTACGCCTGTGAAACCACGGAGATAAAAAGTGATGACACAGGGGAGTCCCTGAGGAACCGTCTCTCAACCATGGGGGCTGATCTGATGGCAAGGTCCGTAGCCGGGATAGCAGACGGCACTCTTGTGCCTGTGCCACAGGAGGATGAAAAAGCCTCATATGCCCACATGCTGGACAGATCTGATGCGGTGATACGGTGGGACAGAACTGCGGATGCCATAGAGAGACAGGTGAGAGGACTTCTGCCAAAGCCCGGGGCCGGCACCACTCTGTCAGGCAGGGTTCTCAAGATAAAAGGCGCTATGGTCTGTGATAGGAGTAAAGAAGAAACCGGAAATCTTGAGACCGGGACTGTGCTCAAAGCAGACAAGGGTGTTCTGGAAGTACTCTGCGGGGAAGGGACTGTTCTCTCGGTCACCAGGGTACAGATGGAAGGACGGAAAGAGATGGATGTGGCTGATTTCCTCAGAGGTTTCAGGGTGGAGACCGGGACGGTGCTTCAGTGAATGGTGAAAGCGCCGGAACTGCAGTCCGCCTGGCCGCAGTTGAAATACTGTGCGAAAGCGAAAAGAAGGACATCTTTGTAAATACAGTCCTCAGGAACAGATCTTCAGGACTATCTTTTGATGACAGCAGAGACAGGGCTTTCCTGAACAGGCTCTGCCTTGGAACTGCTTCCGCAAGGATAGCCCTGGACTATGCTGTCTCCCTGTACGCAAAGAGGGGTGTGGACAGCCAGAGACCTGTGGTGAGGCAGATACTCAGGGCAGGGGCTTACGAGATACTGTTCATGGATGTGCCGGGGAGAGCCACTGTAAACTCCTATGTGGAGGTGGCGGGACAAAAGGGCTTTACGGGTGTAAAGAGCTTTATAAACGCAGTGCTCAGAAAGCTTTCCGAGAATAAAGACGAGATAGAATGGCCGGATCCCGAAACCCGGTATTCCATGCCCGGATATCCTGCATCCCTTATAAGGGCTTATGTGGGCGATGACAGGGCGGAGGAGGTATACAGGGCTCTCCTCTGTAAAGACGGGATCTCTGTGAATATCTACGACAGGGATTTTTATTCAGATGGCATCCCTGAAGGATGGGAACAGAGCCCCCTCTGCGATCATGTTTACGAGATGCACGGGGGAGGCGATGTAAAGAAGATCCCGGGATACCGGGAGGGCGCTTTTGCGGTGCAGGATGTCTCTTCGGTCCTTGCGGTAAAAGCCCTGCATCTGACAGGCAGTGAAAAGGTTTTGGACCTCTGCGCAGCCCCGGGGGGAAAGAGCTGCCTTGCAGCCTCCATGCTTTTGAAAGGCGGAAGCGTCCTCTC
>JAILIO010000202.1 GCA_024695225.1 Lachnospiraceae bacterium | reverse complement strand
AGATCAGGAAGTGGGGGAAACTGGACGGAATGAAGTCCGCCCATACCCGTGCCATTACCGAGGACGAAAACGGGACTATCTATGTGGCCACAACCTGCGGGATAACCACTATAGATAAGGATTACAACCTTGGTTCAATAGAGGACGAGACCATAGCGGAAGCCAATTTCAGCACAGTGAGGATGGGCGCCGACGGTGTGATCTATGCAACCTCTGACCTGGGGGATCTGATCCTGATAAAGGACGGTAAGCTCCTTAAGTATATCAGTATCGAGGAAAGCCCTCTTGGCGGTGCCGGAGGCATTCTCCCGGATCCTGAAGGCGACGGAAAACTGTATCAGGAAGCCACGGATTTTCAGCTTCACCGGGTGGACCTTTCAGGGGATGAGTTCAAAGTCCTGGAAGATATCAACATCGAACCTCTGAAGTATATCAGATCCATGGAGTACATAGGTGGGAAGATCTGGATCTGCGCAGGAAACGGCATCGGAGTTCTGGAGGACGGCAGATTTCGGTTGATCGATAATCTTCCCATGAACAACAATGTGGATGATGTGATGACGGATTATCTGGGGAATCTCTGGTTCACTTCCACCCGTCAGGGGGTTATGAAGGTAGTCCCAAATCAGTTTTCTGACATCTTTGAAAGATACGGTCTTCAGGAGACTGTGGTAAATTCGACATGCATGTATGACGATATGCTCTTTATAGCCACTGATTCCGGTCTGATCGTGTTAAATGATCGCGGCACAGTGACAGAACTCCCCCTGAAGAGCGCAGAGACAGCCTCGGGAGAGAAACTGGATGCCTCTGATCTGATAGAACTTCTGACTGACAGCCGTATAAGGTCTTTGATCAGGGACAGCAGGGACAGAATGTGGATATCCACCTGGAGAGCCTGCGACCTTTTGTGTTACGACCATGGAAAAGTCACCTCGTTCACTGTGGATGACGGCATGCTGTCAGACAACATCAGGGCTGTAGGCGAGAAGGAGGATGGCTCCATCCTGGTGGCAGTGACCGGTGGAGTGAATGTGATCAAGGATGACAAGGTCGTGGGTGCCTACGGCGGGGCAGACGGCATAGAAAACACGGAAACCCTTTCCGTGGAGGAGGGGTTGAACGGCGAGATCCTCGTGGGAAGTAACGGAGGAGGGCTATATGTTGTAACCGGATCGGGCACCAGAAATATAAACGTTGAGGATGGTCTGCCCTCCGATATAGTTATGCGGATAAAAAGAGATCCCAAACGCGGTCTTGTGTGGATCGTAACCAGCAGTGCCATAGCCTATATGGGTCCGGATTACAAGGTCACCACAGTGCAGAGATTTCCCTATCCCAACAATTTTGATCTTTATGAGAACAGTGCTGGGGATATTTGGGTGCTCAGCAGCGATGGGATCTATGTGGCGCCTGCCGAAGACATGATACATGATGAGAACCTGAATCCTGTGCATTACAGCATGGATAACGGACTTCCCTGTATCGCGACAGCCAATTCCTACAGCGAGCTGACTCCTGAGGGAGACCTTTATATCGCAGGGAGCACGGGGGTCGCAAAGGTAAATATCGACCGGACTTTTGAGGATGTGAATAACTTGGAGGTGACAGTTCCCTATCTTGAAGTGGATGAAGAGAGGGTATATCCGGACAAACCCGGTGTTTTCATCATCCCTTCAGATACTGCCAAGGTGACTGTTCCGAGTTTTGTGTTCAACTATTCCCTTGGGAATCCCCAGGTGAGTTATATACTGGAAGGGTTTGACGAAAAAAGCACCACAGTCCTCAGGAGCAATCTGGCGCCTGTGGACTATACGAATCTCAAAGGGGGCAGTTACAATTTTGTCCTCGGACTGAAGGATGCCATGGGCCGTGGCAACAAGCAGGTGTCTGTAAAGATCATAAAAGAGAAGGCCTTTTATGAGCAGATATGGTTCATCGGTCTTGCCGCGATCCTGGCGCTGCTGTTGGTGGCGGCAGTTATAAGTCTTTTCTACAGCAGAAAGATGAAGAAGATAGAAAAGGAACGGATCGCAGCCCGCGAACAGTTCGAACAGACGGCAGAAGCCCTGGCCAGTGCTATAGACGCCAAGGACCGTTACACCAACGGTCATTCCCGCAGGGTTGCTGAATATTCATTGCAGATCGCACAGGAAACCGGGATGTCGGAGGAAGAATGCGAACAAGTATACTTTGCCGCACTTCTCCATGATGTCGGAAAGATAGGAGTGCCCATCGAGATACTTTCCAAGAAGGGCAGGCTTACTGATGAAGAATTTGAACAGATAAAGTTGCATCCGGTTATCGGAGGACAGATACTGTCAAGTATCAAAAACTCACCCTGGCTCAGCATCGGTGCCCGTTATCACCACGAACGGTACAACGGGAGAGGTTATCCTGAAAAGCTGAGCGGAAATGATATCCCGAAGATCGCAAGGATCATTGCCGTGGCAGATGCTTATGACGCTATGACATCCAACAGGAGTTATCGTAATGCAATTCCCCAGCATATCGTCCGTGAAGAGATAGTGAAGGGCATGGGAACCCAGTTTGACCCTGATTTTGCAAAGATCATGCTGGGCCTGATCGACAGCGACAAGGACTACGATATGCAGGAGAAAGGTGATGGGGTGAATACCACCGCAGATGTTATCAGGTGTGATTCCATTTATAATGAGTGCTCCGAGGGTTATGCTGTATTTAACAAGCCTGTCCATATCAACTTCTGCAGCCAGCCCGATGACAATGTGCCTGCGGACAGCAGCCTGCCCACCCTCATCCTGTTTGATTCTCTGGACGGCAAGGTCCATCCCGGGGAAGAGAACAACAAGAACCTGCTGTATCATGAATATGCCCGGATAAGGGTTGATGGTTTTGTGACCGAAGGCGGTGTCCGAAAGACCGAGACTGTTTTAAGCGACGGATCCCCCGATTTTGAATGGAATGATTTCGGGGAGACGGAGGATGGACAGCGCTACGAGGTCAGCGCTCTCAGATATAAAGATCATGCCATGGTAAAGATCAGGGATGAAGAGAAGACCATCACAGTCATCCTGGCTATGCCCGATACTTCACGGTATTTGTACATATCAGTCAGCGGAGAGAACTGCAGTATCCACAATATAATCGTTAAAAACGAGGAGATCGAAGCAAAACACGACGCTATCCCCAGGATCGCCGAGGAGATAAGCTTTATAAAAGATCGTCCCCGGGGTGATATACCCAATGTCCAGGTGGACAACTGGTGTTCTGAGATGTCTGAAGCTGTCAGGCTGGACAGGGGGATGACGCTCAGATTCCATGCCCAAAGTCTTCCCACGGCCAGACTTGTATGGAACTGTCCATATGTCAATCTGTTTTCTTCAGAAGATGGCACTGTCAACGGAAATGAGTACCGTCAGTATATACTCTTCAGATTCGACGGGGAGAACTGGAACTCAGATGAACACGCTGACAACAAGATGACTGTTGAAAGAAGTGAGGATTTTGCCGGTTGGAATGAATGGATAGAGCAGAACAAGGAAGGCATGGACTGCAGGGTAGACATAAGGAGGGATGGCAACAGGGTTACCATGACGACGGTGAACCGGGGGCTTTCTGTGAGCAGCGTCACCGTTATACTGGACGATGTGAAGGATCTGTATATCGCCCTTACCGGAGATCAGTGCGCTATCACGGATATACATGTGTCATCCGATAACAAGAATGTTCAGATATTCTAAAAACAGGACAAAAATAATAATGTTATGTAAATAGAAGTATTGACAGCACTTTGATCTGAGTGTACAACAATAAACTGTTTATGAAATGCAGTTTTAAGGAGAAAGAGAGATAATAGATTCAGGGAGGTTGTATGAAAAACAAGGTCTTTAGGAAGATGATAGTACTTGCAATCTGTTTTGCCATGACTGTACAGACCTTTATACCGCAGTTTGCACCGATCACAGCATACGGTGCAGAGAACCCGGAAGCAGTTCGGGCTGTATCCGCGGGATCAGACGAGGCCGGAACCGGTGACATATCCGGGGAAACAGACGCATCCGATGTAGGAGATATATCCGGGGATGAAAGTATATCAGAGACGGAGGTTACAGAGAACTCATTTGCTCCGGGAGAGACAGAGGTGTATGAGGAAGAGACCCCATCTGCTCCGGAGGAGACGAATGTATATGAGGAAGAGAATTCCCAGGAGTCGTATGTACCGGAAACAGAGGTAGATGCTAGGATAATAGAACA
>JAILIO010000015.1 GCA_024695225.1 Lachnospiraceae bacterium | reverse complement strand
TTGAACGGCAGGAGCAGCGGGATCATAGCCAAGATGAATTCCCTCTGTGACCAGGATGTCATAGAGGCTCTCTACCGCGCCAGCGCAGCAGGGGTCAAGATCAGACTGATAATAAGAGGGATCTGCTGTCTGAAGACCGGCATCCCCGGAGTCAGTGAAAATATCTCGGTCCGCTCCATAGTGGGCAACTTTCTGGAGCATTCCAGGATATTCTATTTTGAAAATGACGGCATGAGCGAGTACTATCTGGCCAGCGCTGACTGGATGCCCAGAAATCTGGACAGGCGTGTGGAGATAATGTTCCCTGTGGAGGATGAGGAACTGAGATCCAGGATAATGGAGGTGCTGGAGGTAGAGCTTGCGGACAATGTAAAGGCTCACGCCCTCACATCCACCGGCAAATATGTGAAAGCCCCCAGGAGAAAGGGGATAAGGGAGATCAACTCCCAGCTGGAATTCGGCATCCAGGCGAAGAAGACCATGGAGACCAGGGATTCCGGCAAGAACGAGAGGGTCTTCATCCCTGAGACAGGGGACGGCAATCTTTGAGATAATGTTTATACGACTTAAAAACAGCTGCAGGCATCTTTGACCTGCAGCTGTTATTTATATTGATCAATCCTTTCGTCTGTCACAGGCGTGAACCCGCTGCACCTGCGCGAGGAGGCACATAACGCCCGCATTCGTCCAGCCCTGTCGGGAACCCGTTGCGCTTGCATGGGGGGAAGCACATGATGCCCTCATTTGTCAATTTCTGTCGAAAACCCGCTGCACCTGCGCGGCGGGAGGAGCCTTGTGATCTGCAATCCACGGTTTTAGATCTGTGTAAATAAGGGATGTATCAGTTGGTATCCTCATCATTGGCATTTGTGTAGATGTATCTCTTTCTCGCATCCGCATCTGCCGCCAGATATTCGTCGTAGGTGGTGACCTTGTCGATAAGGCTTCCGTCCGGCAATATCTCCATGATCCTGTTCGCCGTGGTCTGTACCACCTGATGGTCCCTGCAGGAGAACAGCTCAACCCCCGGGAACTTGATCATCCCTTGGTTCAGGGCTGTTATGGATTCCATGTCCAGATGGTTTGTGGGCTCGTCAAAGATCAGCACGTTTGCCTTGCTGATCATCATTTTGGAAAGCATGCAGCGCACCCTTTCGCCTCCGGAGAGGACGCTTAAGCGCTTCATGCCGTCGTCTCCCGAAAAGAGCATACGGCCGAGAAACCCCCTTACATAGGTGACATCCTTCTCGTCCGAATATCCCGTAAGCCATTCGGTGATGGTGTAATCTGACTGGAATTCCGAGGAACTGTCGAAGGGGAAATAAGCCCTGGATGTGGTGATACCCCATTTGTAAACTCCGCTGTCCGGCTCATCCTCTCCCATAAGTATCTTGAAAAGAGCGGTCTTTGCGTTCTCGTTTGAACCCGCAAAGGCGATCTTGTCATTTTTGTTCACCACAAAGGAGATGTTGTCCAAAAGCTTTTCTCCGTTGACTGTTTTGGTGAGGTTCTCCACGGTGAGGACCTCATTTCCGATCTCCCGCTCGGGCCTGAAGTCTATGTAGGGGTACTTCCTGCTGGAGGGGCGGATGTCGTCAAGTTCTATCTTTTCAAGAGCCCGCTTTCTGCTTGTGGCCTGCTTTGCCTTGGATGCGTTGGCGGAGAAACGGGAGATGAATTCCTTCAGTTCCCGGATCTGTTCTTCCTTTTTCTTGTTGGCTTCCTTCTTCTGCTGGAGGATCAGCTGGCTTGATTCGTACCAGAAATCGTAGTTTCCGGAATACAGCTGGATCTTGCCGTAGTCTATATCGGCGGTGTGGGTGCAGACCTTGTTCAGGAAATATCTGTCATGGGAAACCACGATAACAGTGTTTTTAAAGTCTATCAGGAATTCTTCAAGCCAGTCTATGGCGTCCAGATCCAGGTGGTTTGTGGGCTCATCCAGAAGGAGTATATCCGGTGAACCGAAGAGGGCCTGGGCCAACAGAACCCGGATCTTCTGGTTTCCGTCCAGGGTGGACATGAGTTCGTGGTGCAGGGAGGGTTCGATCCCAAGACCTGTCAGCAGTGTCTCCGCCTCGGTCTCTGCGTTCCAGCCGTCCATTTCCGCGAATTCCGCCTCCAGTTCAGAAGCCCTGATGCCGTCTTCGTCGGAAAAGTCCGGCTTTTCATAGATGGCGTCCTTTTCTTTCATCACCTCGTACAGGTGTTTATTTCCCATTATGACGGTGTCAAGCACCGGATATCCGTCGTATTTGAAGTGATCCTGTTCCAGAAAGGATATGCGTTCTCCGGGAGTCACTATTATGCTGCCGTTTGTGGTGTCAAGCTGTCCTGAAAGGATCTTGAGGAAAGTGGATTTGCCGGCGCCGTTTGCACCGATTATCCCGTAGCAGTTTCCCTGTGTGAATTTTATATTTACATCCTCGAAAAGGGCTTTCTTTCCGACTCTGTAGGTCACTCCTGCAGCTTCGATCATTTATCTTCTCCTTATTTAATATCTGTAAAAAATGGGCAACAGGCGTAACTATAGCATAGATTTGTTTTCCAGGCAATGATATCCGGCATCCGGCATTAGACACCCGGGGATATAAGTGATAAACTATGTGATGTTGCGTTCATTTTGCTTTTTGGAGGTAAGACAATGCCTGTAACAGAATTTCTGGCCAGAAACGCCAAGCTTTATCCCGATGAGGTGGCTCTTGTGGAATTGAATCCGGAGATGAAGGACAATCTCCGCAAGACCTGGAAAGAATATGAACTGATAGAATCCAACAGATTTGAACCCTACCGCCGCGAGATCACATGGAAGGTGTTCGATGAAAAGGCAAACCGCTTTGCAAACCTCCTGATCTCCAGGGGGGTAAAAAAAGGCGACAAGGTGGCCATAATCATGTACAACTGTCTCGAATGGCTGCCCATATATTTCGGAGTGCTGAAGACCGGCGCCATTGCAGTGCCCTTTAACTTCCGCTACGATGCGGAGGAGATACTGTACTGCGCGGAACTGGCCGAGGTGGACATCATAGTTTTTGGGCCGGAATTCATAGGGCGTATAGAACAGAATGCGGAGAGGCTCAGCAAGGGAAGACTTCTCATATACGTGGGGGACAGATGCCCCTTGTTTGCAGAGAGCTATCTCGAGCTTGC
Source organism: Lachnospiraceae bacterium (assembly GCA_024695225.1). GTDB lineage: Bacteria > Bacillota > Clostridia > Lachnospirales > Lachnospiraceae > JAEELB01. Next base: position 11,588 of record JAILIO010000015.1, on the reverse strand, counting down.
GGCCGACTGTTCCAGCAAGGCTCCGGACATCCCCCTTTCCGAGGATGATTACGGCGCGATCTATTTTTCATCCGGAACCACGGGATTTCCCAAGGCCATATTGCACAAGCACAGGAGCCTGACCCAGGCCGCCGAGATGGAGCAGAAGCATCACAGCACCGGCAGGGACGACACATTCCTCTGCATACCGCCGCTTTATCACACCGGGGCGAAATTCCACTGGATGGGAAGCCTGGTGGCAGGCAGCAAGGCGGTGCTGCTGAAGGGGGCAAAGCCTGAGGTCATACTGTCTGCTGTTTCCAGCGAGAGATGTACCATAGTGTGGCTCCTGGTGCCCTGGGCCCAGGATATCCTGGACTGTCTGGACGCGGGAACCCTGAAACTGTCGGATTATCATCTGAGCCAGTGGAGGCTTATGCATATCGGGGCACAGCCGGTTCCCCCTTCACTCATAAAGAGATGGAAGGAGTATTTCCCCGACCACGATTACGATACAAATTACGGCCTGTCCGAATCCACAGGTCCCGGCTGCGTGCACCTGGGAGTTGAAAATGTAAATAAGGTCGGCGCCATAGGAGTGCCCGGCTACAGATGGGAAGCCAAGATAATCGGCGAGGACGGAAATGAAGTGGAGCAGGGATCTGTGGGTGAACTGTGCGTAAAGGGACCCGGCGTTATGACCTGCTACTACAACAACCCGGAGGCCACGGCGGAAACACTGAAAGACGGATGGCTGTACACCGGTGATATGGCCATGCAGGATGAGGACGGTTTTTATTTCCTGGTGGACAGAAAGAAGGATGTGATCGTAAGCGGAGGGGAGAATATATATCCCGTGCAGATCGAGAACTTCCTTATGAAGAATGAAAAGATAAAAGACACTGCGGTCATCGGTATGCCTGACAAGAGGCTGGGTGAAAAGACTGCGGCCATAGTGGAACTGAAGGAAGGCTGCTCCATGACCAGGGAAGAGTTTGATGAGTACTGCACGGAGCTTCCCAGGTACAAGAGACCCAAAGAAGTATTCTTTGAGGATGTGCCCAGGAATGCCACAGGCAAGATAGAAAAGCCTCTTCTCAGAAAGCGCCACGGGGCGGAGAACCTGGTGGCCATGGAAAACCGGGGCTGACAGACAAGTCCTGTACACAGGAAATGACAAGGGCTGCACAGCGGGGATATCGGGCCGCAGGTGCAGCCTGATGATTTCTTTCTGTTGTAATAACAGAGCCTGTTGTGATAAAATATTTGGGTGTCGCTTTTTGCGGGTGACAGGGAAGATCAGGTCATTTGGATGACTGAAAATAATAATGACACAGGAGATGATGCGAATGAAAGAATTGATGTTAGGGAATAAAGCTGTGGCCCGAGGGCTGTATGAAGCCGGCGTGTGTGTTGCCAGCTCTTACCCCGGAACTCCCAGCACTGAGACCACGGAGGAGGCCGCCAAGTTCCCGGAGATCTATTGCGAATGGGCGCCAAATGAAAAGGTTGCGCTTGAGACCGCTTTCGGAGCGTGTCTGGCGGGTAAGAGAAGCTACTGCGCCATGAAACACGTGGGACTCAATGTGGCTGCAGACCCTTTGTATACCATTTCTTATACAGGCGTGAACGCCGGTATGGTCATTCTGGTGGCTGACGATCCCGGAATGCATTCCTCACAGAATGAGCAGGATTCAAGACATCACGCCATTGCATCAAAGATCCCCATGGTGGAGCCTGCCGATTCTGCGGAGGCTCTGGCTTTTGTGAAGAAAGCATACGAGATATCAGAGGAATTCGACACTCCGGTGCTCTTCAGGATATGCACCCGGATAGCCCACTGTCAGAGTATCGTTGAGACTTCCGACCGGGTGGTGCCACCTGTCCGTCCCTATGTGAAGGATGTGGTGAAAAACGCCATGGTCCCCGCCAATGCCAAGATAAGGCATCCCATAGTGGAAGAGCGCACGAGAAAGCTCATCGAATACGGGGAAACCTGTGACCTCAACAGGGTGGAAAAGGGCACCGGCAACGTGGGCATCATAACCTCAGGAACCTGTTACCAGTATGTGAAGGAGGTCTTCGGGGACACTGTGAGCGTCCTGAAACTGGGACTTGTGAATCCCCTTCCCGTGAAGATCATAAAGGATTTTGCCGCATCGGTTGAAAAGCTTTATGTCATAGAGGAACTGGACCCCATCATTGAAAACCATGTGAGGGCCCTGGGAATACCTGTCCGCGGAAAAGAGATCTTCCCCATGGAAGATGAGTTCTCACAGACAATAGTTGCAGAGAAGATGGGATGTGAAGAGAAACCCGCATGTAAGGCCATTGAGGGACTGCCGGGGAGACCCCCTGCGATGTGTCCCGGATGTCCTCACAGAGGGCTTTTCTACGCTCTTTCCAAGAACAAGATCCGTGTTTTCGGGGATATAGGGTGTTACGCCCTGGGAGCGGCTCCGCCTCTCTCCGCAATCGATACCATCGACTGCATGGGAGCTTCCATAAACGCCCTTCACGGCTTCAACAAGGCTACGGAGGAAGAGAGTTCCGCGCACAGCGTGGCTGTCCTGGGAGATTCCACATTCATGCACTCCGGCATGACCGGGCTTGCAAATGTGGCTTACAACCAGAGCAATTCCACCACAATAATCCTGGACAATTCAATAACCGGGATGACCGGACATCAGCAGAATCCCACCACCGGATTCAACCTCAGGGGTGAACCGGCGGGAAAGATCGATCTGGAATCCCTTTGCAAGGCAATGGGCATCGAGCATGTGAGAGTGGTTGATCCCTATGATCTTGAAAGCACAGAGAAAGTGATACTCGAAGAACTGAAAACAGAAGCCCCTTCTGTTGTCATAAGCAGGCGTCCCTGCGTGCTTTTAAAGAATGTGAAACATAAGCCACCGGTGTCGATCAACCCCGATAAATGCCGGGGATGCAAGTCATGTATGAGGATCGGCTGTCCTGCCATTTCTTTCAGAAACGGCAAGGCATCCATAGACAGCTCCCTCTGCGTGGGCTGCAGTGTCTGTACTCAGCTCTGCAGATTTGACGCCTTTGAGATACCGGAAGGAGGGAATGAATAATGCCTGTAAATGTGATGATAGTCGGAGTGGGCGGCCAGGGCACTCTTCTCGCCAGCCGCGTATTGGGACATGCGGTCCTGGAAAAAGGCTACGATGTAAAGGTGTCCGAGGTCCACGGCATGAGCCAGAGGGGCGGAAGCGTGGTCACCTATGTAAGGTTCGGGGAAAAGGTTTATTCACCCATAATCGGGAAGGGGGAGGCTGATTACATAATAGCATTTGAACCCTTGGAAGCCGCCAGATATATATCCTTCCTGAAACCCGGAGGCCATGTGATCATGAACAGCAAGCAGACCGATCCCATGCCTGTTATCACAGGCGCTGCGGAGTATCCGGAGGCGATAGGGGAAAAACTTGCAGAAAGCGGAGCGGTGGTTGAAGAACTGGATGCCATGGATCTGGCTGTGAAAGCCGGCTCCCAGAAGGCTGTGAACATAGTGCTCATGGGTAAGTTTGCAAAACACTTCTCTGATATAACAAAAGAGGAATGGCTTGGGTCGGTTGAAGCCTGTGTGCCCGGGAAATTCAAGGAACTGAATATCAAAGCCTTTGAGTCGGGATTTTCATCATGAGCGCAGGCAGCCACAGCATCGATGAGATAAGGAAGTTTTTCAGCGGGGACAGGTATGCCACCGAACTGTCCGGAATAGAGATAGATTATGCGGAAAGAGGGCACAGCATAGTGTCCCTGGTCCCCGGAGACAGGCACAAGAATGCGGTGGGGCATCTGATGGGAGCCGTGTATTTCACCATGGCTGACTTTGCATTCGCGGTTGCGGAGAACTGTGGCCTTGAGGACGATCATGTGACCGTTACCCAGAGCGCATCCATAAGTTTTATGAGGGCATGCAAGGGGGGCAGGATACAGGCTGAAGCCATGATGGTGAAGGACGGAAAGTCCACATGTGTATATGAAGTCAGGATCACTGACGAGGAAGAACGGGAACTGGCCCGGGTTCTCATGGACGGTTTCAAAACATCGAAAGAACCATGACTGCAAAGGAACGGGTACGGGAATCCATAGAGAGGCTTAAGGCTGAATACCCCGATGCCATCTGTTCACTCACCTATGACGAGGCCTGGAAACTGCTGGTGGCAGTCAGGCTTTCCGCCCAGTGTACGGACGAGCGGGTAAATAAAGTCACCCCCGGGTTGTTTTCAAAGTATCCGGGACCCAAAGCCCTGGCGGAGGCGGAGGTCTCCGATATAGAAAAGATCGTCAAGCCCTGCGGCCTTGGCCACACCAAGGCTTCTGACATAAAGAAGTGCATGCAGGTCCTTTTGTCGGAGTTTGACGGCGCAGTGCCTGATGAGATGGAGAAGCTTTTGAGACTTCCGGGCGTTGGCAGGAAGAGCGCAAACCTGATCATGGGGGACGTGTACGGGAAACCTGCCATAGTATGTGACACGCATGTTATAAGGCTTTCCAACCGCATCGGATTTGTGAAGGATATAAGGGAACCGGAAAAACTTGAGAGAGCGCTTAAAAAGCTGGTGCCCCCTGAGGAGGGGAACGATCTCTGCCACCGGATGGTGCTCCACGGGAGGAAGGTCTGCACAGCCAGGACGACTCCCGCATGTGAAAACTGCTGTTTGAGTGATATCTGTGCCAAAAGGATATGAGGGTTTCTGCCTGTAGGGATGCAGGCGTTTATTTGCGGAATGCGGATACTTTCAGAGGGAAGGTTTTATGGAAGAGAAAAAGCCTGTGTTTTCAAAAAAACAGGTTATCTATGCCGGCGGCATAGGGGTATGCCGGGTGGAGAACATAGTGAATCTCAAAGAAAAAAGCGGAAACACCAGGGAGTACTATGTTTTAAAATCGGTTTACGATACCCTTGGGAATGCTTATATCCCTGTGGAGGGGCATAAAGCAGAACTCAGAACCCTCATGGAAGAAGGGGAAGCCAGGAAGATTCTGAACGAAGTGAGACTGGGCGAAAAAGAGGTCCCGACTGACGAAAAGGTGACGGGTGAACTCGCCTGGGTGCTGGGAATGAAGCTTTCGGATCTGCTCTCTGAAATGAAGGGAGATGAGTGAAAAGTCCCGGCGGTATGAAGCGTTTGTAAGAGTGAAACAGTTGTGTTATCATTAATAGGATACCCAAAAATATAGAGATTCCAAGGAGATTTTACTGTCATGCAGGAACTTGCAAAGACTTACGATCCCAGAGAGATCGAGGACAGGATCTATCAGGACTGGCTTGAAAAAAAATATTTCCATGCAGAGGTGGATCACAGCAGGAAACCGTTTACCATAGTGATACCCCCGCCAAATATCACGGGACAGCTCCATATGGGGCATGCTCTGGACGAGACTTTGCAGGATATAATCATACGTTTCAAGCGTATGCAGGGTTACAATGCGCTCTGGCAGCCCGGGACAGACCACGCTTCCATAGCAACGGAAGTAAAGATCATAGACAGTCTGAAACAGGAAGGGATCTCCAAACAGGAGCTGGGACGTGAAGGTTTTTTGAAGAGAGCCTGGGCCTGGAGAGATGAGTACGGAAGCCGTATAGTGAACCAGCTGAAGAAACTGGGCAGTTCCTGTGACTGGGACAGGGAGCGCTTCACCATGGACGAGGGCTGCAGCAAGGCTGTGACCGAGACCTTTGTGAAGATGCACTCCAAGGGCTGGATATACAAAGGCGACCGGATCATCAACTGGTGTCCTGTGTGCAGAACCTCCATATCCGATGCTGAGGTGGAGTATGAAACACAGCAGGGACATCTGTGGCATATCAAATACCCTCTGGTGGGAGAGGACGGCCAGCCTTCAAAGACAGAGTTTTTGGAGTTTGCAACCACCCGTCCCGAGACTATGCTGGGGGATACGGCAGTGGCAGTCCACCCTGAGGATGAGAGATATCATTATCTCAAGGGCAGGAGCGTTTGGCTTCCTATTGTAAATAAGGCCATCCCTGTGGTGGAAGACGAATATGTGGATCCGGAATTCGGAACGGGTGTTGTGAAGATCACCCCCGGACACGACCCCAATGACTTTGAGGTGGGCAGGAGACATTCTCTGCCGGTGATCAATATACTGAACGACGATGCCACCATAAATGAGAACGGCTTTGAATATCAGGGAATGGACAGATATGAGGCCAGAAAAGCCATCGTCAAAAAACTGGATGAGCAGGGGCTCCTGGTGGAGATAGAGGATTATACCCACAATGTGGGAACCCATGACCGCTGCGGCACCACTGTGGAACCCATGGTGAAGGACCAGTGGTTCGTCAGGATGGACGAGCTTATAAAGCCTGCCGTAAAGGCGGTGAAAGACGGTGATATCCGTCTGATCCCCAAATCCATGGAAAAGACATACTACAACTGGACTGACAATATCAAAGACTGGTGCATAAGCCGCCAGCTCTGGTGGGGGCACAGGATCCCTGCCTATTATTGCGACAAGTGCGGGAAGATGATCGTGAGCGATCATGCTCCGGAGAAGTGCGATGCCTGCGGCAGCACTTCATTTACCCAGGATCCCGACACCCTGGATACGTGGTTCTCATCGGCTCTGTGGCCCTTTGAGACACTGGGATGGCCGGAAGAAACGGAGGACCTGAAGTATTTTTATCCCACAGATGTGCTTGTGACGGGATATGACATCATTTTCTTCTGGGTCATCAGGATGATATTCTCGGGATTCGAGCAGACCGGGCAGAAACCTTTTAACACTGTGCTCTTTCACGGTCTGGTCAGGGATTCCAGGGGCCGTAAGATGAGTAAATCCCTGGGAAACGGCATAGATCCGCTGGAGATAATAGAAACCTACGGAGCGGATGCGCTGAGGCTCACGCTGGTGACGGGGAATGCACCCGGAAACGACATGCGTTTCTACAATGAAAAGGTGGAAGCCAGCAGGAATTTTGCAAACAAGGTGTGGAATGCTTCCAGATTTATCCTTATGAATGTGGGAGACAGGGCGTCCGAGCTTCTGGGGAAGAGTTTCGACGATATCTCAGGATCTCTTGAAGTCAGCGACAAATGGATCATTTCCAAGGCAAACGCCCTGGTGAAAGATGTGACCGTCAATATGGAAGCATACGAACTGGGTGTGGCAGTCCAGAAGATATACGATTTTATCTGGGATGAGTTCTGTGACTGGTATATAGAGATGGTGAAGCCCAGACTGTATTCCGAGGATAATGAGGACAGCAGGGAAGGGGCACTTTGGACGCTGCTTCATGTGCTGGTGTGCGCTCTTAAACTTCTCCACCCTTATATGCCTTTTATAACAGAGGAGATATTCTCATATCTGGGCACGGGAGAGAAGTCCATTATGATCTCTTCGTGGCCGGAGTACAGGGATGATCACTGTTTCTCCGATGAAGAGAGGGACATAGAAGAGATAAAGGAAGCTGTGAGGGTCATCAGGAACCGCAGGACCGAGATGGATGTGGCACCTTCCAAAAAGACTGAGATATTCATCGTCAGCAATGATGAAAAAGTACTCGATATTTTCAGGAGGTGTATGGTATACTTCAGCAATCTGGCCCATGCATCGGAGGTGAAACTCACTTCATCTGCCGATGATGTGACGGAGAACGCAGTGAGGGGAGTCATACCCGGAGCCACTATATTCATACCCCTTTCGGAACTTGTGGATGTGGAGGAAGAGAAGGAGAGACTCAATAAAGAGATCAAGCGGCTGGAAAAGGAACTTCAGAGGTCAGACGGTATGCTGAACAATCAGAATTTCCTTTCCAAGGCTCCTGAGAAGAAGATACAGGAAGAAAAGGAAAAACGGGATAAATATGAGGGCATGCTCAAGGAAGTGAGAGAGCAGCTTTCAGCCCTTATATGACAGGAGATCATATAGGGGAGTTTTAACAGCGGTCGGAATCATGGAGATGATCATAACAACTTTGTGATACTTGCGATCGGGATCATTCATCATGGGCGTGAACAGTCATTTGCGGATAGGTGGGGACCCATATGGATAAAGAAAACGGCTGGGAAAAAAATGATATTGATGATATCCCTGATATCGATGAGCAGAAGATGGAAGCTCTTATGGAGCAGATCAGAATGCTCGAGGCAGGAGAGTTTGTTGACCTGAGGGATCAGGGCGGAGAGTCCGATGGTTTTGCCGTCAGTTCGGGAGAACCTTATGTGAGGGTAGTAGAAGACGGGTTTGAGGCCTATATCTGCATACCCTACAACAATGAAGCTCCCACCAGGGAATGGCTCCTTCAGTTTCTGAGGGAGAACGGAGTGACCCGCGGCATAATCGGAGATACCTTTACAAAAATGGTGAAGGAGACCGAATACGGCAAGGAAGTCCTGATCGCCAAGGGCAAGGAACCGGTGGAAGGTGAAGACGGTTTCTACGAGTACACATTTGACCCGGACAGATATAAGGCGCCTCATATAAGGGAGGACGGTTCTGTGGATTATTCCGCAGTGAATTCCCTTGCAAATGTCAGAACAGGTCAATTGGTTGCGGTTTACCATCCCTCAGTACCCGGGACAGACGGCTTCAAGGTCACAGGTGAAGACCTTAAGGCTCAGAGGGTCAAGGAACTTCCTCCTGTGAGAGGAAAGCATCTGGAACGTGAAGGCAACAATTATATCGCTATGGTCGATGGCAAGATAGAGGAAGTGGATGGCCGCATTGATATAAAACAGGTGCATGAGATCCATGGCAATGTGAACAGCATCATGGGCAAGGTCGAGTTTTTCGGGGACATAATCGTCTATGGAGACGTTGAAACCGGAGTCACCTTAAGAGCCGGAAGAAATATAGAGATAAGGGGAAGCGTTTCCGACGCTGTGCTTTTTGCCGGGGGTGATATAATCGTAACCCAGGGCGTTTCAGGGTCGGAGAAGAGCAGGATCTCTGCCAGGGGAAGTGTTTTTTCGGATTTCCTGGAGAACACCCAGGTCAAGGCCGGGTTTGATGTGAGCGTGAACAGTATCCTGAACTGTGATGTGGATGCAGGAAGGGATGTGATGGTGAACGGTGAAAGGGGAGTGATACTGGGAGGCAATGTTCACGGGTTCAACAGCGTCAAGTGTTCGGAAGCGGGAAATATTTCGGAGATAAAGACATTTATACATGTGGGTTATATGAAAGAATTATATGACAGGTATATGTCTTACAGGCAGCAGGAGGCAGACCTTAAGAGAAAACTCCAGGATATCGTAAACCAGATATCAAGTACCCTTCAGGCTCAGAAGATACAGGGAATGGTGAGGGACCAGAGCGACCGTATAAGGGCTCTTGAAAAGAAAGATGATGTGCCGATCTCTGTCAAGATCCAGATGTGGACCAAGGAGAAAAACAATCTGTTTATGCAACTGGAGGAACTGAGACCTCAGAGGGAAGCGGTGGAAAAGCAGATCGCCCAGGCTGAGAGAAGCGAGATCGTGATCAGCGGAAAAGTCCACAGGGGTGTTACCATAGGTATAAACGATAAGAGGATGTTTATTGAGGATGACAATATGTTTATGAGATACAGACTCCAGTACGGTATTATAGACGCTTCGCTGGTGGTGATCTGAGAGACGTAAAGGGCCGGGTCAAATGAGCCGGATTAAATGACCCTGTTAAAAGGACCGGGTTATATGAGCCGGCGAGGCGGTTGTTCCGGACCTATGGAAATAAGAGGAATGCAGGTAAAGAGATGATAAATTTTGAGGAAGAACTTAAAAAATTTCATCCCAGTCTTGAGGTAGAGGACGCGGAAGAAGCTATATACAATCAGGATCTCACGGACATGGCCGACCTGATGGTCAGGCTTGTAAAGGAAAAGAATACCGCGGAAGAGGAATCTTCCGACGAGGACAGTTGATACAGATCAGATAAATGAAGTGCTATAAATGTGGTGCTGAACTGATGGCCGAACACGGGTTTTGCCCTTCCTGCGGTGCCGATGTTACAGCTTATAAAAGAATAATGTGCATGTCCAACAGATTCTATAATTCCGGTTTGGAAAAAGCCGTAGTCAGGGATCTGTCCGGCGCTGTGAACGACCTCAGGAGCGCGCTGAAATTCAACCGTGATCATATCGAGGCCAGAAATCTTCTGGGACTCGTGTATTTTGAGTCCGGTGAAGTTGTGGCGGCGCTTTCTGAGTGGGTCATAAGCAAAAATCTGAAACCGAAAAAGAATATCGCTGATGATTATCTTTCAATGATCCAGACCAATCAGTCCAAGCTTGAGATCATCAATCAGACCATAAAAAAATATAACCAGGCTCTTGCGTACTGCAACCAGGATGCTCTTGACCTGGCTGTGATACAGCTTAAAAAAGTCATTTCCCTTAATCCCAACTTTATAAGGGCACGTCAGCTTTTGGCTCTTTTGTATATCAACAGTGAACAGTGGAAGAGCGCATACAATGAGCTGATCTGCTGCAGGGATATCGACCGGGGATCTCCCAAAACTCTTCGCTTCATCAGGGAGATAGAACCCTATGTCCTCCCCCAGAACGATCAGAAGGGCAGGGACAGGAAGAAGAAAAATAAAGGCGCTGCGGAAGCGACCGGCGTGATCAGATACACCCGGGAAAACGAGACCATAATCCAGCCTGTGCCTCCTAAGGAGTACAAGGGTGTGTCCATAATGCTCAATATGGCCATAGGAATGATCATAGGGATAGCTGCCGCCGTGTTTCTGATACTGCCGTCCAGAGTCCAGAGGGTCAATTCCAATGCAGAGGCCAGGGTAAAAGAAGTGGGCGAACAGCTGGATGAAAAAAATGCCACCATAACCGAGCTCACCAGGGAACTGGAGGCCGCCAACGAAAAGAACGAAGAGCTTCAGTCCGAGCTCGACGGTGTCCGCGGCTCTGACGGGGTTATTTCCGTCATGGGGGCTTTGGACAACGCAGTGAGTTCATATCTGGAGAATCCGGAAGACCTGGAGAAGGTTTCCGAACTGATAGCGGAGATCGACATGGACAGCGTTTCCGAGCAGCTGCCGGATTCCTCTTCTAAGCTTTATGAGTCTCTTCTGAAGGTGGTGGGACCAAACCTTGCGGGAGAACAGTATGCGGCGGGGCAACAGGCCATGGAAAACGGAGATTACGCCGCTGCCATCATGGACTTCACCTCCGCATACAATTATGACAATACAAATGTCGATTATCTGTATGAACTTGCAAATGCATACAGCGCTGCGGGAAACGAGGATATGGCTGTGAAGACTTATCAGAGCGTTGTGGACAATTTCCCGGATTCCACCAGGGCCAGGGTTTCTGAGCGCCGGATCACAGAACTGGGGGGAGAGACCTCAGGGGAAGGGCAGTGACCCGGTAGTTTCGTCGATACATCAGTGGAGAAATGCAGCTATGAGAGAAATGGAATTTAAAATGGAGAGACCCGGACTTGTAAAGGAGGGGGACAGGGTGACTGTCAGCGAAGGAGTACTTCCCGGCAGTTATTATTATACCATCGAACCTGCGGTGGCCATGAGCGCCAATTTCCCTCTGGATCAAAGGCTGGAGACTGAAGAGGCGACAGTTGAGCGCATAGAGAGAAATGAAAAAGGATACTATG
>JAILIO010000165.1 GCA_024695225.1 Lachnospiraceae bacterium | reverse complement strand
CACTGTCTGACCTGCGCATTCTCCGTTGTTCTGTACTATATTGAGACCATCGCAGGAAAGAGTCTCCTTAAGTTTCCCTGCAACCTTCTTTGCGACCACCATCGCCTTTGCCAGAGTGTCTTCAGGCATCTCAAAAATGTCTGCACTGTGCTCTTTGGGAAGAACAAGGGCATGTCCCTTTGTGGCAGGGCCGTTGTCCAATATCACCCTGAAAAGATCATCCTCATAGATCGTATTGGACGGGATCTCTCCATTTGCTATCTTGCAGAAAATACAGTCATCTTTTTTCATATACAACATCCTTTCCTAAATAAATTCATGCCGGTATCTCAGAAAGCACCTGCGACAGGGTTTTATTCGTCCTGCACGAAGTCAGTTCAGAAAGCATTTGCGACAGGGTTTTATTCGTCCTGCACGGTTTAATGCTGTGCGATGTCAACTCAGAAGCCATCTGAGACAGGCAGTTATTCCCCGAACAGGAACACCGCATCAAGGCTTCTCATGAGCTTAAAATCTCCGCGAGTCTTTATATGTCCGCCCATGAAGGCCCCCTGGAATGTCATCACTCCGGAAACGATGGAATCCATGATGCCGGGCCCCATCGTGACCTCCACATCAGGTTTCTGTATCGCGCCGTACCCGCACTCAAGGTCTCTCCCGTTGATCTTTATAAATAAAGGCTCAGATCTGCCCACATCGATCGTGTATGAAGCTTTCATAGAGGGTTGTGGACGGAAATGCTGCCTGAGATCCTCAAGATATTTGGTATCGCTTCCGCTCTCGTCCTTCTGCATCTTGTCTTTAAACTGCACTGCCAGCTTTTCGAGATCCATCTTTTTGGTCTCACGGTATTTCTCATCACCTGCAAACTGCAACAGTATCTCAGATTCCTTGGGGGTGATGTTCACGGAGTTGGCCACCTGAACCTTCTTGCTGACTTCGAGACCGCTGGAGGGAAGTGCGGGCGTCCTGTGTCCGATAGCCCGGTACATCTCTTCGGCACACTTCTCTATGGCTTTAGTATAATCAGCGTTTCTGTCTATCTCTGCAGTATCGGCAACATAACCGCAAAGACCTTCACAGGTCCTGCCTCCCAGCATTTCCCAGGCTTCCCTGAGTTCTGATGCTGCCTTTCTCTCCCCGTAAGTAGTGGACATGACCACAGGGCACATATAAATCCTGGATATTATGTCCTTATTTCCGTACAGCCATACCGCATCCAAAAACTGGGGAAGAAAAGATCCAAATCCCCACCATTCAACCGTGAATGCAAGTACGATCCCATCGGCATCCTTGAGGCTGCTGACAAGTGAAGAAACCTTGCTCTTCATATCGTAAAGCCTGTACTCAGATACGCGGACATTCAGGTCATCAAAAACTGTTGTCATTTTTTTTATGGCAGCCAGAGCCGGATCGTCCACAATCCCCCTGCCGCCGTAATAAATATTAATTTTCATGCCGTTTATTATATGATACACAACATAAAAGGTCAAAACAGTTTCTGTCAGCGCATACAGTAGTTAAGAACTCCTATTCGCAATTCATCCCCCGACCTCAGCGTACAGGTTTCATTGGGTTTAAGCCTTTTCCCATTTATGTATGTACCGTTTGTGGAATCCAGATCCGTCACCGTGACCCTGCCGTCCTCCTTGTCAAATCTGGCGTGAAGCCTGCTGACTGACGGGTCGGGAAGGCAGATATCGCTGAGGGAACTTATCTTGCCCACTATGGCGGGGAGTTTATCAAGTCCGATGGCAGGCATTCCGCCGTTGAGGCTGTACAATCTGAATTCTTCCGGCGCCTTATTGTCAGTAAACATAACCGTTCTGTCCTCCATGGCGTAATTCGTGTAGGGGTCAGGCACAGTATCTCCCTGTGGGGTCACGGTATATCCTGGTATGGTATCCCCCTGTGGGTTCATGGTATATCCGGGGATAGTATCCCCCTGTGGATTCATGGTATATCCTGGTATGGTATCTCCCTGCGGGCTCATGGTATATCCCTGCATGGTATTCCTCTGTGAGTTCACGGTATATCCGGGCATGGTATCACTCTGTGAGTTCACGGTATATCCGGGTATGGTATCACTCTGTGAGTTCACGGTATATCCGGGTATGGTATCTCCCTGCGGGCTCACGGTCCGGGGATTTATATTTTCACTCTTGTCATCTGTATGTTCTTCAGTCATGTTCGGATATGCAGTCAAGGGGTCAGGGTTATCCGTGCCCTCTGACAGGGGATCACCTTCCTCCGGGAACATGGTTTCTTCTGTGCCGGCTTTTTCTTTATTCTTCTTTCCGAAAAGAGAAAAGGGTCTCTTTTTCTTACCTGTCTCTGCCCCCTGTTCCACAGAGAACGCTTCATTGAATGCCTTCTCTCCCGCATCCGCAGCCTCGTTGGGGACCGGAGATGAAGCCCGGGTCTGCGTTGAAGCCTGGATCTGAGACAAAATCCGGGGCTGAGATGAAGCCGGAGCAGGAGTCATTTTCGAAGCAGTTATTGGAGCCGGGATCGTGCCATTGGCCTCGGCCGTAGTTGTGGTCGATGTCGGACCCGGATACATCGCCGGGGACATGACTCCTTCAAAATTTCCCTTGTCATCAGTGGCTTTAACGGTATTTTTGTGACTCACATTCTGCGAAGTTGCCGATCTTGCAGATCTCTCCCTGCGTCTCTTTTTCTCATTTTCCATAACCTTTAAGCTGTAGACAGTAACCGCCAGCATGACTGCGGCGCAGGCTGCCGTGACACATAATTCTTCCATAGTCATCTCATAGGTCAGGTACAGAGCGGCAGCCCCTATAAGTCCCACTATACCGATAACAGCGGATACCAGATATATCTTTGAGATGTCATATCCTTCAGGCACGGTCTCTGCAGGTTCCTCTTCCTCTTCGTGATTGGCAGGCTCAATCCCCATGCCAAATACTGCCTTGGAGGACAGTCCTGCGGCAGGTTCTGTCAGGATCGACTCCATCTCACTGCCGTTGATCATGTTCATGCTTTCCAGTGCGGGCAGAAGAGAAAAATTCTCGTCTCCCATACTCATTTCGCACAGTTTATAGACAACAGAAACCGCTTCTTCATCCGACGGGTCCACATTTTCCGTGAGAAATGCAAGAAGCGTGTCTGCACCGCCTGCATTTCCCGAGGGATCAAGGACGAACCGGTAACTGCCGGTGCCCATATCATAAAAGATATATCCGGGATCCAGCATGATGCCCGACGGATCCATAAGGTAATCCTCCAGTTCAGAACATGCCGACACATATCTGTCAAAAAAACTGTCTATCTCTTCCCGTCCGGGTTTACAGGTCCTGCATCTGTTCAGAAGAGGCACCGTTCCGCTCACGTCATAACAGCAGAATGACTCCCCGTTGAGAGACCTGATCTCCACCGGCATAAGTCCGTCAAACCTGCGTTTTTCCAGCATGCGCAGAGAGTAACCGGACTCTTCATCTGTCGGAACCACAAGCCTGTTCCTGTCCTGCTCCTTTATAAAACTGATCTCACTCATGTATATTCCCTCCGGCATCAAACATCCTTTTCCCTCTCGTGATCCAAATATAATCAATGATCATCCGCCAAATCCCTGATGGTATCTACGGTTTCCGAAACAGCCCTGGCCTTCCTCAGAAACTCCGTGGGTCCTTCCCTCTGGCACACTGCTTTCGAACTCATACCCCATATATCTCCGGGAGAGAAAATATAATCTCCCACGGTTTTTACTATTGTGGAAGATGTATTCACGGTCACCTCTTTTTCGGAAACGGATGAACTCTCTTCTATACCTCTGGTGAAAAAATACAATCTGAACTGTCCTTCCTTATTTTCGTCTATATAAGACTGGGCCTCTGATGGCTCTCCCATATGCACCGAAGCCCTGAAACACAGATCGTAAGTGTCTGCAAACAGCATGGATCTGTTGTATAAGACCGCAGCTGAATAAACGATCAGGATACATACGAAAAAGGCAATGGGAACGATAAGGGAAGCCTCAAGGGTCATGTAAGCAGATATCCCGGGCAAAGAGATCATTTTTTTCTTTTCACTTATCTCCCTGCAGGCAGTACATCTTCCCGGTACAGATACAGATTTATTCAAAGTCACATCAGCCATAACGCCACCCCGGTTCCGGCGGTGATAAACGGCACAAACGGTATCCTGTAACTCCTGCCCTTTTTCAAAAACAGCATGAGTATCACCGCTGCTGCAGCCGCCAGCATAAATGCCACACAAAGAGCTATAAAAGTCGGCAATAGTCCCAGTGCAGGTCCTTCAGCCATGACGATAAGCGCATCCCCCGCGCCTGTTCTCCCCTTTGCAGCCAGGGAATACAGAAGCAGCATCATTCCCGGGATCAGGCTGAGCAAAGCCCCGGACAGAGTGGCTTCCCCGCCCATGCACAGGCATGATACCGACAGCAAAAATGTCACCACCACAGACCATAAAGGAACTGCCAGACTTTTTATGTCAAAGATCGCGCAGACTGAAAGGATCCCAATAATCATCCACCGCATTTGCTGCACCTGCCCCTTCCCCCCGCCTGTGACAGCGGGACACATCTGACATCCCTCTTCAAAGCAGAGCAGGACGCAGACTTGTGATATTTTGTTCCGTAATCCGTTATGTAATACACCGATGATCCTCCGGATGAGGCTCCACATGCACTGCAGGGGTAATACTTTCCCCCGCTTTCGTTTCTTAAAGATGACAATGCAGAAGCCTCTACGGATCTGACCGAAGGACTGAGATAAGGGCACCCCCGGGACAGATGATATACGGTGCCGTTGGGTGTAATATACACATAAGGTTCATCAGATCCACTGTCCCGGTCGGTACCTGCTGCGTCAAATCCGGTAAAGCCCCGGCTGTAATATCTGACGCTCATATTTTTGGAATATCCCAGACCGTAAGCGGACACATACGGAACGGCTTTCCACCTGACCCTCAGATCTACAATGTCGTTGGACAGCAGCACCCTGCAATCCGTATAGTCCAGCCCGGAAAGACCGCCTTTGACAGCCCCGGAATCGTCTAAACTGCCTGCAAGATGCTGGGATATACCGAATGGAATATAAGCTGCGGACAACACTGTGCCCACTCCCCCGGCATTCACCACATTCTTCAGAGACGCGCTCTTTACTATGTCATTTCCTGTCATATGGGCGGCGGCCGTCATGTGGGACTGCGCCCCTATCATCTGGAACAAGAACAAAATGTTTATCATGCAGAACAGGAATAAGGGAAGTACCAGCGCAGCTTCCAGCGTCATGGAAGCCGCGGATAAAATCCTTTTGCCCCCGCCCTCATCGGTCCCCTGATCAGCCCGGAGAGATCTTCTTAAAGGTTCATCCCGATATTGGTCTGTAAATTTCCATTCAAGACAAAAGGATTCCATCCGCCGCCTCCACAACTCTTCAATAATACCCAAACCTGCGTGTTATCCCGATATCCCTGCCCAGTCCACAACTGCTGTTTACAAGCACTTTGAAACTGTCAAGGCACCAGTCCATCCTAAAATTTTCATTTCCGGGAGCCGTTCTCACATTCAGCTCCATGATATCCATGGTCCTCATGACGCTCTTGTCAAAATCATTTAAAAGAAGCATGATCCCCACATATTCCCGGTAGGTAAGCCCGCTCCGGCTGCCCTCTGATTCCCCCAGGTTTCCGCCAATATTCTTGATGGATGTGATCCATGTGTCATAGGATTTATATATGGGGACCTTCCCGCCGCCCAGCAAGACCTTCATGTCCATGATGCTTTCCATAAAGGACCATGCGAAAAGAATTGCCTGGGTCAGAGGTTCAGCCACCTCCGGACAGAGTGTCACAAAAGCGATGGCGTTGGCCACAGCCTCGGCGGCCCCTTTCTTTTCCGAATCCGTCTGTATATACAGCCAGTTAGCTGCGAACCTCCATCCAAACAGCACAGAGCACACCGCTTCCAGA
>JAILIO010000154.1 GCA_024695225.1 Lachnospiraceae bacterium | reverse complement strand
TAAGTCTGAAAAAGGCATATACGGAGAGGATCACGGCTCCCCACATGAGAAGCTGGAGGAAGCTTTCGGGAGAGGACAGGGAATCAGTCTTCTCGCCCCCCAAAAGGGCCAGGGGATTTGTGATCGTTGCAGTTGTGAAATTCGAAAAAACGCTCTGGGGATCCGCCATGCCTGTGTGGACCGCAGGGGCACCGGAGATAACTCCTCCCCCCAGGGAGCAAAGCACCATTATGAAGGAAAGCCCAAGTTCCCTTGCAGAAACCCTGTCCTTCCGCCTGAAGAGATCCGTGCCTTTGAGAAAGCAAAGGACTGCAAAGCAAAGGAAAGGAAGGGTCACAAGCTGGAGCCCCCTCATGCCTGCTCCTCCGTAAATAAAAGCCACAAGGCACAGGACAGCGGCGAAGACGATATGCTTCCTCTCTGCCCTCTCCCCGTCATGTCTGAGTCTCAGCGCCGTGCCCACAGTCAGGAAGAAGAAGGTGAAATACCCCGAATAGTGGGAGGCAAAGAGAAATAAAAGTGTCATAAAATAAGGGAATCCGCTCTCGAACATGATGTGCCCCGGGTTCACCGGCAGGGCCATCAGCAGGAGCAGCGCAGTCAGCGAAGCGTTCATTGACGCCCCGGCCCCTCTCATCATATAGATCAGGGAAAGCCCCATGACAATGGAAAAGAGGGTGCAGGAAAGGGCCATGGAAAACGCCGCATTCCCGGTGATAAAATAAAACACCGCCGCCGGCACAGCCGTGGCTATGGTCCTTCTGTCCGTGCTTATGTACCAGGTCTCCGGAAACAGATGGTGTGTGCCTCTGATCCGCATGGCCAGAAGCGCCTCGGCGGCGCTGTCGGAATCCACGTATCTCCTGTAGCAGCAGAAATTTATATAGGTCAGGACGCCGAAGAAAACGATCACCGCGCACAGCGTCACAACCTCCTGTATGGTCAGTTTTTTATCCTTCAAATCCGCACCTCATCTCAGGAAGCCCCAAGGCAGAATACTGCAGAACAGATACAGTATACCACAGCAAGCCCCTCCGACACCTTGTAGGGTTTCATGGCCCCGAAGGATACAGCAAAGGGCAGGACGAGAAAGGCCACATATCTGAAATCCATGGAGCATGTGAAGGGGTAGTTCAGATTGAAATATATGAAAAATACTATCTGTGTCAGAGAGAGCAAGGCCACCGAAGCCCGGGTGAGGCCACCGGTCTTTCTGTCCGCAAAAATCAGTCTGAAGATCCCGGCGATGCACCAGAGTGATGCCACGATCCCCGCGGACAAAAGCAGATATTTAAATACCGCCGGCACGTTCCAGGAACTCCACTCACCGAAGAGGGAGCTTTTGAACATATAGGTCCACACATTTCTGTCGTTTGTGATGTCACAGTATCCATTCATAAGTTCCTTAAGGCTGATCCCCAGAAACCTGTATCTCCTGCTGGTATGCCCCGTGTACATAAGGCTTTCGGGGTCGGGATAGACCGCATATCCAAAGGGCTGGGAGAAAACCACAAACTGCCTCACCTGATACCAGAGTCCAAGGACCCCTGACACCAGGAGGAAGGCCCCCCACTCGGCCAGGATCCTCCCGGTTTTTTTCCCTTTAGGTCCCCTTGTTCCGGTGACAAACACAGCAATCATAAGAGGCGCCATAAACAGCGCAAGGCAGGCTCCGTTAAATTTGCTCATCATGGAAAGCCCCAGAAACACCCCGGAAAACATCAGTTCCCTGAACCCATGGCTCTTCACATACCTGAGGGTGAAGAGGATCGAAAGGGCTCCGAAGAATATCATGGTCTGGTCATTATTTATCTGGGCGCTCATGTAAATAAGGGCCGGACAGAAGGATACCAGCATGGATGCGGTCCTTTTTGCCATGTCGGGGATCTCGGTCTCCTGTATCACCAGATACAGGACCGGGAGCAGCAGGATCGAAAGGGCAAAGGGAAAGGCCTGGAGCCACTTGGACTCTTCCGTGATCTCAGCCCCGAAGGATGCCCCCGCCCTCATCACAAGGGCAGTCAGGAAATAATGGAGAGGAGGCTGGCAAAGCTCGTTTAAATTGCTCTCCGGGAGAGTCAGGGTGTGAAAGACGTGCATTATATAATCCAAATGCCCGTTGTCGTAGATGTCGTGCTGTCTCACAAGAGGCCCTGTCACCCAGAGATACCTGATCCTGACCAGGACAGCGCAGAAAAAGACAGACAGATAGAACGCCGTTCCTTTATTTAAGAAGCCTGCATAAGCCTTCCGTGTACGCACTGTTACTGAAGTCCTCCGATCTCTTTGCGGCTTTTTCGCCATATTCACGCATCATATTATCATCAGTCAGAAGCCCTGTCACGGTCTCTGCATACAGCTTCTCCGGATCGGTTATGATCTCCGGGTCCAGATTCTTTTCCTCCGTGATGGGCGGCGTAAGTATGCCGTATTCACCGTAAATGACCTCGTCCTTCCCGTAGTCCTCGTACCTTGAGAGGATCTCCGCAGGGCCTGTCATGCAGTTGCAGCAGACGCAGGGGAGGCCCAGTGCCATGGCTTCCACCAGGGCATTGGGAAAGCCCTCCGACAGGGAAGTCTGCAGATAAACACTGCCCTTTTTCACATATCTGTAGGGGACCTTGGTGACCCCGGTGAAGTACACGCAGTCTGAAAGCCCCAGGTCAGACGCCAGTTTTCGGTAATCGGTGTATCTGCCGGCCCCTATTATCATGAGGACCGTGTCCGGGCAGGCCTTATGTATCAGGCTGAAGGCCTTTATCATGTACCAGAATGCCTTCTGGTCCGCTTCCCTTCCCACGGACAGAAGGATCCTTTTGTCATCCCCCCAGGGAAGCTCAGGCTCTCCCTCAAGAGATTCCTTTCTGATCCTGTCCACATCCGCCATGTTGTAGAGGACCCCGGTCTTCTTTGCGCCGTAGTCCGCCCTTATCTTCCGGTCTATGGGTTCTGAACAGCTGATGATGAGATCCGCCTTCTTTACAAAGAGCTTCATCCTGAAGCCTTCCTCGGCGTCGGTGTAATTTCTGAGACCCAGCACCGTCTTTCCCCTGCCCTTCCCGGAGGAAAACACATTTACAAGATTTGCGGAGGGGCCGAAGCTGTAAACAAAATCCGGACGTCTCTGTTTCCGGACTTTCGCCACCGCCCGGGAGCGTCTGAACATGTTCAGTATCTTAAAAAGCTTTCCCTTTTTCACATCCATATGGATGTTTACGATCTCGATACCGGTCACATCGTAAGCTATATCCCTGTCCGAAAAGATCAGTATGAACACGCGAAAATAAGGGGCCATGAGACGGGCAGTCTGCACCGCCACCCGTTCAAACCCTCCCTGGTGGAGCATGGGGGTGATCAGCATGAGCACAGGTTTTTCTGTGTCTTTTCCGTTCATTTATCCTCCTGTCAAAGGCAGGTCGATACCCCCGCCGGTATAGAACACCTTAAGTCTCTCAGAGAGCGCCTCCACATCGTAGAGGGCCTCTTTAAGTTTCTCTGTATTTCCTGCAGATACTGTCTCCCTGTGGCCTTCTTCACCGTCCATCATGGAAAGAGCCTGCTTTCCCCAGGAGGACACATCTGCCCCGAGAGAAAGGGTCTTTACGGTCTCACATACGGCAGTATCCCCTGAGATCGTATCTGATATGAGACAAGGCAGGCCGTTTGCCTGGGCCTCTATCACGGTGCCGGGCATGCCCTCGTATCTGGAGGGGAAGACCAGGACATCCATTGCGCTGTAAAATCTTTCAGGGTCGCTCCTGGATCCTGTAAACACCACAAGGTCTCCTATCCCCAGGCTCTCCGCCTCTTTTCTGACCTCCGGGAACAGTTCCCCGTCCCCCACAAGCAGGAGCCTCACATCCTTTTGAGAGGCAGCAATGTCTGCAAACACCTTTAACAGAAAGGTGTGGTTTTTCGGATAGGAGAAACGTCCGATATGGCCAATGACCCTGCAGCCTGAAAGTCCGTATTCACTCCGGACATCTGCCCTGTTCTTACTGTCAAAGACAAATTTCCCGGTCTCCACCGCATTGGGGACAAAGTAGGACTTCCTGTTTCCAAAAACCGCCTTTGCGGCCTTTTCAGAACAGGAAAAGAGAATATCCGCCCTCTTCCCCGCGTTTCTCCTGAGCAGTTTCCTCAAAAAACCTTTAAAGCCCTTCCCTGTGCCTGCGCTCCTCACATGGCAGACTATGGGGTGTATGCCGTATTCTGCTGCGATCTTCATATAAACGGGGGCGGTGCTGGTCATGTGACCCTCCAGCACTGAAAACTCCCCCTTGTGTTCCTCAAAAAATCTTTTGACAGCCTTTGAATAAAAGGAATAGTCCCCCGGTTCCGGCCTTGGGACCGCAAATATCCTGCCCCCCAGATCTCTTATCTCCCGGTCAAAATGCTGTTCCTTCCTGAGACTCTCAGGTGAAACCCCGGAGGAGACAGCCTTCCTGTACTCCACGGGGTCCATATGCACCAGGAAATCAAAAACCACACTGTCCCGGTCCATGTGGCGCAGCAGATCCATTATCCTGCTCTCCGCCCCTCCAAGGTCAGTGCCACCAAGCACATTCAGCACTCTCACAGGTCTGTCAGTCGTAGACATAAGTTTCACCTATATGCTTCCCCGGATCACCGCCGTTACCCCTAAGCCTCACATACCTTCTCTTAAAATCCGCCTTGAGATATCCTGAGATCAGACCGGGTATCCCCTGTTTCACCGGGGTTTCCTCAAGGAACCTGCTGTAGGGGGCAGTGTGGACCTCAGGGTCTGACACCATGCGGGAGAGCCTGTCAAAACCTTTTTCGCTCATGGTCCCCGGGTGGAGCACCACCGTTGTGAAGCCCGGTGCCTTGGATCTCACATCCCTGTCCGTATTGAAAGCTATGGGGTAGAAGACAAGCCCCTGTCTCATGTAAGGCTCCCTGCCGAAGCCGTCTGTAACTCCGGTGAAGCCGTT
>JAILIO010000152.1 GCA_024695225.1 Lachnospiraceae bacterium | reverse complement strand
TATGAGGACCACTTCCCTTGGCGGAATGCTCACAAGCCTCGCATCCAATTACAATCACAGAAATAAGGACGTCAGGCTTTATGAGCTTGGAAATGTTTATATCCCCGAAGAACTTCCTCTGACAAAACTGCCCGATGAGAGGATGACTTTCACCGCCGGTTTTTACGGAAAGGGTGATTTCTTCACCATCAAGGGTCTTGCGGAGAGCATATTTGAGAAGACAGGGCTCAGGGGAGACCGCAAATATGTGACCGGCACCGACCGTCCATATCTCCATCCCGGAAGACAGGCTGATATCATTTACGACGGAGAGTGCATCGGATATCTGGGGGAAGTGCATCCCCTCACCGCAGAGAGCTTCGATCTGAACGGCAGGGCTTATATGCTGGTGCTGGATATGCCCGGTGTGGTCAAAAATGCTTCCGAAAGCATAAGATATGACGGTTTTGCAAGGTTCCCGGCGGTGACAAGGGATCTGTCCATGCTCGTGCCCGAGAAGGTGAAAGCGGGAGATATAGAGGCCCTGTTCAAACAGAGGGGTGGCAGGAATCTTGAAAATGTGAAACTCTTTGATATTTATCAGGGCGAGCAGATACAGAAGGGCTTCAAGTCCATGGCCTATTCGCTGGTGTTCAGGAGCAGTGAGAAAACCCTTTCGGACGACGATGTGAATGCGGTGATGAAAAAGATAATGAACGGGCTTGAGAGGATGGATATCCAGCTGAGATCCTGAGGGGATAAAACTTCCTAAATATCCGGCCCCGATCTTCTTGAAATTTTGTTTGTTTTTATGCAAAATGATATTGGTATTTTCTGTGTAACTGTAGTTTTTTGGGTTCATAAAAATGGAGAACAATATGCCTGAGAAAACTGAAGAATACAGTCATTTGATCGATGAGATGAACCGGGATGAATACGATTCCGTTCTGGAAAGCTGTGTTGAGCTGGGGTTGGACAGGGATGAGCTCGCAGATCAGGGATACGATCTGCAGCAGCTTAAGGAGATCCATTTAGGGCTGAGCGATGGCCTGGATGTTTCCAAATACAAGGATCCGGGCTATGCCTGGTTCGAGATGGAAGAGATCAGGCTTGGGCTGAAGGAAGGTTTTGACGTATTCGAGTACAGGAATGAGTTTGACTGGGCGCAGATAAAAGAACTGAGGCTGGGTTTTGCAAGCGGCGTCGATATTTCAATCTACACAGACAGCGCCTTTTTCGCAGCACAGATGCAGGAGATACGCCTGGGGCTGGAAAACGGGGTTGATGTAACGCAGTATGCGCTGAAGGATTTTGACTGGTATCAGATGAGAGAACTCAGGCTGGGGCTTGAGGCAGGTCAGGATATTTCCGCTTACGCAGACCCGGATCTTCCGGGAAATATCATGAAACAGGTGCGTATAGGGTATGACGAAGGGGTTGATATGATGCCCTTTGTACAGAAAGGGTACAGCGCCGATACCATTTTGCAGCTGAGAGAGGGCTTCGCAGACGGTCTGGACCTTTCAGGGTATGCAGAGGAAGGTTATGAAGGAGATCAGCTGGCTGTCATGAGGGACTGCGCCAGGAGCGGAGTCGATATCTCCGGATATCTGAGCACCGGCTATTACGGACAACAGTTGGATGAGATCAGAAAAGGACTTGAGCATGAGATAGATGTGTCCTTATTTGCAAATGAAAGATACAACTGGTTCCAGATGAGAGAGATCAGGATAGGCCTGGAAGAAAGGCTGGATGTGACTCCCTATCTGAATCCTGATTTCCGTTACCAGCAGATGAAGGAGATAAGGGAAGGCCTTGAATCGGACATAGATGTTTCAGTTTATGCGGATACAAAGTATTCGGCTTCAGAAATGGCCAGGATGAGGGAAAAACTGATCTCTGACAGCGAAAAGCCGGCCAGTGTGGATTACACTCCGGAGCAGACCCAGGAGATCATACTCGGGATCGAAGCGGGTGTGGACACATCCCTTTACGATGATCCTTCAATCCCTGCTGAACAGATGAGAGAGATCAGACAGACTCTGGAGAATGAAGCGAACTAAATGAAACAGTACGACGATCCAAAAAATGGCAATATGGTGCTCATCGGCGACGATGATATGAGCGCTGCGGTGATGTTGTTCACAAAGAATAACAATGCCGCTTACACTGTCACGGAGATATTGGATCTGCTGAGCGGCGCAGGGGTGAAAGCCGGCATTGATATGTCTGCGGTGAAGTCCATCGTCGACAATAAAGTGACTGAAAAAGTGGTGCAGGTTGCAGAGGGGAGAAATCCGGTAAACGGATTTGACGGCCACTTTGATTTCAATTTCAGGACCGAGCTGAAAAAAGTGCCCAAGTTGAGTCCAAACGGCGCGGTGGATTATTTTGAGCTGGATCTGTTTGAGCCTGTGAAGGAAGGTCAGGTCATCGCCCAGTACACCAGGGCCACAGGCGGATCCATGGGCTTTACTGTGATGGGAAAGCTTTTGCTCCAGGTAAAAGGGAAGGAGAAACCTGCTATCCGAGGCAGCGGCTTTCATATTTCCAAAGACGGCACGAAGTATTATTCCCTGAAGACCGGACAGGTGGAGTACAGGGAGGGCCTGATCAATATTTATGACGTGTACAAGGTTGACGGTGACGTGAATTCAAAGACGGGGGATATCGTCTTTGAGGGCGATGTGCATGTATGCGGCGATGTAAAGCCCGGTATGAAGGTGAAAGCCAGCGGCAGCATTGTGGTTGACGGCATGGTGGAGGCGGCTTTTCTGGATGCTGGGAAGGATATCCTGATCAGAAAAGGGTCTTTTGGCAATGACAAGGGGGCTATCCGCGCCGGCGGAAATATCGTAGCTCATTTCTTTGAGAATGTGAGCGTAAAAGCAGGTGAGAACATATACTGTTCGTCCATAGTGGAATCCGAATGTGAATCCGGCGGTACTGTTGAAGTCAAAGGCGACCGTGGGATCATACTTTCCGGTGAGACCAGGGCCCTTTGCAGCGTGGTGACCGAGGTGGTGGGAAACCAGGCGGGGACCAATACCATTATCGGCGTGGGCATAGACACAGGTCTTATGCTGGATATGCAGAGTTATGAAAATAAGCTTACGAAGCTTAAGTCAGAGATCTCCATTTTCGAACAGGGTATCAGACAGGGACTTCCCCAGACTGAGAGAATGGCTATGGCTATCTCCGTGAAAATGGAGGAGATGAATGATATACAGCACCAGAAACAGCTTTTGCTTGAAAAGATGGAGATGGCAAGCAAAGCCAGGATAGAAGTGAAGAGAAGGGTGTACCCGGGGACTCAGCTCAGGATAAGCAATGATTTCCTGATGGTCCCCAGAGTGATGGACAATGTTTATTTTATGAAATCGCAGAATCATGTTGCCACATACAAGGCATGAGGAGGTGAGTGCAATGGGAAACAGTGAGATGACGGATGCTGAAAAGATCGCAGGTCTTGAGGACAGGACAAGATTTCTCTCGGAGGTCACCTACAGGATCATCGACATCCTGGGCACTATAGTTGAGTTCAGAAATCTTGAGACGGTGACCCATGTAAAAAGGATAAGAGCTATCACACACATACTGGGAAGCTGTTATATGCGTGTTGAGAAAAATTCCGGACTCACGCCGGAAATGGTGGATGAGATTGCAAAGGCTGCGGTGCTTCACGATGTGGGGAAGATCGCTATACCTGACAGCATCCTGCTTAAACCCGGAAAGCTTACCAGGGATGAGTTTGATCTTATGAAGACTCATACCACAAAGGGAGCCGAGATCGTGGACAGGATACTGGACGGAAGAGAGCCGGATACCTATATGACATATTGCAGGGACATAGCAAAGTATCATCACGAGAAGTACGATGGCAGAGGTTATCCCGAGGGGCTGAAGGGTGACAGGATACCTTTGGCCGCACAGTTTGTATCCCTTGCAGACTGTTATGATGCCCTTATATCCGAAAGAGTTTACAAAGCAGCCTACTCCAAAGAGGAAGCTTTCGATATGATAAAGGGCGGAGAATGCGGCATATTTAACCCCAGGCTCATGAACTGCTTTATCATATCCAAAGCAGAGATCGAAAAGATCTGCGATGAGATCGAAGAGACTGCCGACAAGGAATACGCAGTAAGTGCAGACTGAAAGTATGAAGATATCCATATTGGGGTTGGGGCTGATCGGCGGCTCCATCGCCAGGAGCATAAAAGCCTGCGACAGCAGCGTTTATATATATGCAGTGTCCGGCCATATGGAGAATATCGATTCTGCAGTCTTAGACGGCGTGATAGATGCCGGGGGACGGGGCTTGTCAGAGAATCTGAGAGGTTCGGATGTTATTTTTCTGACTGCGCCTGTGGAAATCAATATAAAATATCTGAGATCCCTGAGACCATATCTGGATGAAGATACCGTGGTGACAGACGGAGGCTCCGTAAAGTCTCCCATAATGAAAGAAGCCAAAACCCTCGGTCTTTCCGGCTGTTTTATCGGCGGTCATCCCATGGCAGGTTCCGAGAAGAGCGGATATAAAAGCTCCCGGGCAGATCTCCTTAAAGATGCCCGTTATATCCTGACTCCCTTTGAAAATACAGATCAGACAAAGCTTACAAAGATAAAAGACATAGTGACCATGACTGGGGCAAAAGCCCTTGTGATGGATGCAGAGAAACACGACAGACTGACTGCGGCAGTCAGCCACATTCCGCACATCGTAAGTGCATCCCTGGTCAATCTGGTCAAACACTCCGATGACCGGGATGGTCTGGCAAAGGAGATAGCTGCCGGGGGATTCAGGGATATAACCAGGATCTCTTCCTCCGATCCTGAAATGTGGCGACAGATATGCATGGAGAACAGGGAGAGCATCTCTTTTCTTATGAGAGGATACATCGATTCGCTGAACCGGATACTGGATATGCTGGAAAACAGTGATGAGGACGCTCTTAAGAGCATGTTTTCCGATGCAAAAAGATACAGGGATGAAATTTGAGTCTCAAAGTTGCGCAGTACTTGTAAATATGTTCGTAATCAATTAAAATAGATATTTGTGAGAGCTTTTTTGCTTACAACAATCGAGAAGGAGGTTACGTCTAATGAATGTCTACACTACTGACAAGATCCGCAATGTAGTTCTTCTGGGCCATGGGGGGTGCGGAAAGACTTCACTCGCGGAGGCATTTGCCTACATTTCCGGTATAACCAGCCGCATGGGTAAGGTGGCTGACGGAAATACCATCAGCGATTTCTCCAAGGAGGAGACCAGAAGGCATATTTCTATCTCTACATCCATCATCCCCATCGAGTGGGAAGGATGCAAGATAAATGTGCTCGACACTCCCGGTTTCTTTGATTTTGTCGGAGAGGCTGAGGAAGCTGCTGCTGCGGCCGATGCTGCCATAATCGTAGTGTCCGGAAAGAACGGAGTTGAAGTCGGTACCGAAAAAGCATGGGAGATCTGCGACAGATACAAGCTTCCCCGTTTCGTTTTTGTCACTGACATGGATCTGGACGATGCATCTTTCAAGAATGTTGTTGAGACCATGACAGAGAAATACGGCAAGAAACTGGCTCCTTTCCATTTCCCTGTGAGAGAGAACGAGAAGCTCACCGGATATGTGAATGTCATAGCGGAAAAGGCATACAAGTGGGAGGGTAAAGACGCAAACGAGATGCCCATCCCCGATTATTCAAAGGAAAACCTGGGAGTTTACAGGGATTCCATAATGGAGGCTGTGGCTGAGACCAGTGAAGAGTTCATGGATCGTTATTTCGGCGGAGATACCTTCTCTGAAGCCGAGATCAGGTCTGCGGTCAGGGCAAATGTGGCCGATGGCACCATCGTTCCCATGTCAATGGGGTCAGCTATAATGTGCCGCGGTATCTACACGCTCCTTGACGATGTGGTGAAATATATGCCCAGCCCCGATTCCCGTCAGTGCGCCGGCGTCAACATGAAGACAAATGAGATCTTCGAGGCCAATTATGATTTCTCAAAGCCTAAGAGCGCATATGTTTTCAAGACCATCGTGGATCCCTTCATCGGAAAGTATTCCCTTATAAAGGTGTGTTCGGGAGTTCTCAAAGGTGATGACACTCTTTATAACGAGTCCACAAGCACGGAACTCAAATCGGGAAAGATATATGTGATGCAGGGCAGCAAGGCTGTGGAAGTGTCCGAGCTTCACGCAGGTGATCTTGGAGCCCTTGGAAAGCTTACAAACGTCTCCACGGGAGATACACTTTCCACAAAGGCCACTCCTGTGAGATACGGGCGTACAGAGCTTTCAAAGCCCTATACAGTCATGAGATACAAGGTTGAAAATAAGGGCGATATGGACAAAGCTTCCCAGGCTCTTCAGAAGATCGCCCAGGAAGACCTTACCTTCCAGGTCGAGAACGATTCCGAGAACCGCCAGATGCTGGTGAAGGGCGTCGGTGACCTTCAGCTGGATGTGGTCAAGAGCAGGCTTGAAAATGAGTACAAGATAAAGATCGAGCTTGAAGAACCCAAGGTGGCTTACAGAGAGACCATCAGAGGAAAGTCCGATGTGGAATACAAGTACAAGAAACAGACCGGCGGACACGGACAGTACGGACATGTGAAGATGCGTTTCGAACCTTCGGGAGACATCACAGTCCCTTATGTGTTCGATCAGGAGGTCGTGGGTGGTTCCGTTCCCAAAAACTATTTCCCTGCAGTGGAAAAAGGTGTGCAGGAAGGCGTTGGCAGAGGACCTCTCGCCGCATATCCTGTGGTCGGTATAAAGGCTGTGCTTTACGACGGATCCTATCACCCTGTGGATTCCTCTGAAATGGCATTTAAGACAGCTGCTTCCCAGGCTTTCAAAAAGGGTATCATGGAAGCCGGTCCCGTTCTCATGGAGCCCATAGCAGATCTCAAGGTTCAGGTGCCCGATGCATACACCGGGGATGTTATGGGAGATCTGAACAAGAGAAGGGGCAGAGTACTTGGGATGAATCCCATAGAGGGAGGAAAGCAGGAGATAGAGGCTGAGCTTCCCATGTCCTGCCTTGGCGGCTACTGCAATGTGCTCCGTTCCATGACAGGCGGAAGAGGGACATACGCATATGAGTTTGTCCGTTATGAACAGGCACCTCAGGATATACAGCAGAAGGAAGTTGAAGCGAGAGCATCTAAGGTCGCTGAGAACGCTGAAGAGTGACAGAAAATCTATATAAGGTTTGCGGACGGCCCGGGAATACCGGGCTTTCCGTTTGAAACCCGGGGCTTATTATGCATATTATAATTGTTGGATATGGCAATGTAGGAAAAACCCTTGCTTCGGAGCTTACCGGAGAAGGGCATCAGATAACGGTGATCGATGAAAAACAGGAACTGGTGGATGAGGCCGGAAATGACCATGATGTACTGGGCATCTGCGGCAATGCAGTCAGTGTTTCTGTCTTGTATGAAGCGGGTGTGGACAGCGCAGACCTTGTGATAGCTGTCACAGGAAACGATGAGCTGAACCTTCTCACCTGCGTCATAGCAAAGAGGGCAGGTGGCGCAAACTGCTCCACCATAGCCAGAGTTACCCAGTCCGTCTTTCAGGAGGAAGCCGGTCTATTAAGGAAACAGATCGGCATTTCCCTCATCGTGAATACTGAACTTGAGTCAGCTCATGAACTTGCCAGACTCATAAAGTATCCTGCGGCGCTGGAAGTCACTTCATTTGCAAAATCACGTATCGAGATGATGAAACTGCCTGTAAAAGACGGGCATAAGATCGCAAATACCGCTGTCAAGGATCTGAAATCAGTCCTGGGTTACGATCTGTTCATCGGCATGATCGAGAGGGACGATGATGTGCTGATCCCTGACGGTTCGACAGTCATCAGGCCCGGGGATATGATCTGGGTGGTGACCAGCGCAAAAGACGCCATACCATTCCTTAAGAAAACGGATTTCGTATCCGGTAAAGTCAAAAATGTTATGATGGTGGGCGGCGGTGAGACGGCGGTATATCTCACCAAACTGCTTTCCGCCATGGACATCCAGGTGAAGATAATCGAGAACGACAAGGACAGATGCGACCATCTCTCCGCAGAGCTTCCCAATGCCGTCATTATATGCGGTGACGGCACGGATGTGTCTCTTCTGGATGAGGAGGATATCTCCGATATGGATGCATTTGTGGCCTGGACCAACATAGACGAAGAAAATGTCATGCTGTCCAGTTATGTCCGCAGTGTTTCCGATGCAAAGCTTATGACCAAGGTCCACAGGGTAAATTACGACGAGATCCTGAAGACCATGAACATCGGTTCCGTGCTTTATCCCAAAAAGATAACCTCCGATTACATCGTAAGATATGTGAGAGCTCTTGAAAACGGCATAGGATCCAATGTGGAAACCCTTTACAGACTCAGGGGCGGGAAGGTTGAGGCTCTTGAGTTCATCGTGAGTGATGACGCAAAAGAAATCACAGGCAAGCCTCTTATGGAGCTGCCTTTGAAGAAGAATGTGCTCATCTGCAGCATTATGAGGAAGGGAACCATATTCACCCCTTCCGGACTGGATACCATGGAGACAGGGGATTCTGTCATAGTTATGACAACAGACCTGGGAATGAACGATCTGAAGGATATATTTAAGTGAATCACGCTCTTATCAGAAAAATACTGCTCAAAGTCATACAGATGGAGTGCATATTCATGGCACTTCCTGCAATAACAGCTTTGTTGTACGG
The DNA here is from genome assembly GCA_024695225.1 of Lachnospiraceae bacterium. Lineage (GTDB taxonomy): Bacteria > Bacillota > Clostridia > Lachnospirales > Lachnospiraceae > JAEELB01. Next base: position 5,153 of record JAILIO010000152.1, on the reverse strand, counting down.
GGAATACGACAAATTTTCAGTGTATCTTGGAGTGGGAGGCATAGGTTATCTGATATGTTTCGCACTGGTGAAGAAGTTTGGAAAGGTGCGATCAGGCAAGTTCAATGCACGGGAAGGTTTTGTGACTGTTGCCTTTTCATGGATACTGCTGGGGGCCTTCGGAGCGATCCCCTTTTTTATAACCGGTGAGATCCCCAACTATGTGGACGCTCTTTTTGAAACGGTTTCCGGTTTTACGACCACCGGGTCCAGTATACTCACGGATGTGGAAGCCCTTTCCCACGCGTCTCTTATGTGGCGTTCCTTTACCCACTGGGTGGGAGGCATGGGAGTTCTGGTGTTCATCCTGGCCATCCAGCCCCTTTCGGGAAATTATGACATGCACATAATGAGGGCTGAGAGCCCTGGTTACTCTGCGCAGAAGCTTATGCCCAGGATGCGGGATTCCGCCATGGTGCTGTATTTTATTTATCTGTGCATGACCGCAGTGCTCATCATGATCCTCTGCCTTGAGGGAATGCCGCTTTTTGATTCAGTGTGCCACGCCTTTGGAACGGCAGGTACCGGCGGATTCGGAGTGAAGAACACATCCATCGCCGGATACAGCAATATATGCAAGATCACAATAACTGTTTTCATGACACTTTTCGGTGTAAACTTCAGTTTCTATTACCTGCTTTTCAGCGGCAAGGTAAAGGAAGCCCTGAAGATAGAGGAGGTCAGGTGGTATATCGGGATCTACCTCGCAGCCACCGTCACCATTGCTTTTAATATTTTCAGAAACGGCATATACACCAATTTTGGGACTGCCATTCAGGAATCCGCATTCCAGGCGTCTTCGGTCATGACCACCACAGGCTTTGCGACTGCCGATTTCTGCACATGGCCCGGATTTTCCCAGACCATAATGGTGACGTTGATGTTCATCGGGGCATGTACCGGGTCCACTGGAGGCGGCATAAAGGTATCCCGCATAATCGCCGCCTTTAAACTTGTCAGAAATGAAACCGAGCTGTCCCTTCACCCCAGGCGGGTAAAACCCCTGTATCTTGAAGGCGGCAGGGTAAATGAAAGGACCACCAGCACCCTGAAGGTATATATGACTGCTTTTGTACTTATTTTCGTGGGCAGTATACTGGTGGTGTCCATAGATGATTTTGACCTGATCACAACCTTTACAGCTGTGGCAGCTACCATAAACAATATCGGACCCGGATTGTCCGTAGTCGGGCCTACCGGGAACTTCTCGCAGTTTTCCTATCTGTCGAAGTTCATTCTGATATTTGATATGCTCGCCGGAAGACTTGAGATATTCCCGATGTTGGCTATATTTACAAGAAAAGTTTGGAAGAGAGGAGCTTGATGATGAAAGAGTACATGCATCCGGAAGTGGAACAGAAATGGCAGAAGATATGGGATGACGAGGAGGCCTTTAAGGTTTCCGACGATCACTCAAAGCCTAAATATTATGCACTGGTGGAATTCCCTTATCCTTCGGGGCAGGGACTGCATGTGGGTCATCCCAGACCTTACACAGCCATGGATATAGTGGCCAGGAAGAGGAGAATGCAGGGGTACAATGTGCTTTTCCCCATGGGCTGGGACGCTTTCGGCCTGCCCACGGAGAATTTTGCCATAAAGGAACACATCCATCCCAGGATCGTGACCAAAAATAATGTGGCTCACTTTAAGGAACAGCTTCATTCCCTTGGCTATTCCTTTGACTGGAACCGCGAGATAAACACAACCGACCCTGATTATTACAAATGGACCCAGTGGATCTTCCTTCAGATGTTCAAGAGGGGCCTGGCTTACAAGGCTGAAGTGCCCATCAACTGGTGCACCGGCTGCAAGGTTTCCCTTGCAAATGAGGAGGTTGTGGACGGAGTCTGTGAAAGATGCGGTTCTCCCGTGGTGCGCAGGGTCAAGAGCCAGTGGATGCTTAAGATCACCGAATATGCGGACAAGCTCCTGGAAGGTCTTGAGACCGTGGACTATATCGAGAAGATAAAGACCCAGCAGAGAAACTGGATCGGCCGTTCCACGGGAGCGGAAGTGGATTTCAGCATAGCAGGCACAGACGATATACTCAGGGTCTTCACCACCAGATGCGACACACTTTTCGGGGCGACTTACATGGTAGTCGCACCCGAACATCCCATGATAGATAAATACAGCGACAGGATCTCCAACATGGATGAGATCGCCGCCTACAGGGAAGAGGCCAACAGGAAGTCAGATTTTGAAAGGGCAGAGCTTTCAGCGGACAAGGAGAAGACCGGCGTCAGGATCGAAGGACTTACCGCGGTTAATCCGGTGAACAATACCGAGATCCCCATCTATGTGTCCGACTATGTGCTCATGAGCTACGGGACAGGCGCCATAATGGCAGTTCCCGCGCATGACACCAGAGACTGGGCCTTCGCCAAGAAATTCGGCCTTCCCATCATCGAAGTGGTGGCAGGTTCCGACAAGGATGTAAATGAAGAGTGTTACACGGATGTAAATGAAGGGACCATGGTGAATTCCGGTTTTATCGACGGACTCAGCGTAAAAGACGCACAGAAAAAGATGATCGAGTTCCTCGAGAAAGAGGGAAGAGGCCGGGAAAAGGTCAACTTTAAACTCAGAGACTGGGTGTTTTCCAGACAGCGTTACTGGGGAGAGCCCATACCCATCGTCCACTGTGACAAGTGCGGTTATGTGGCCATTCCTGAGAGCGAGCTGCCACTGATGCTCCCTGAGGTGGAAAGCTATGAGCCCACGGATACAGGAGAATCACCTCTGTCAAAGATGGACGACTGGGTGAACTGCAAATGTCCCAAGTGCGGTGGCGATGCAAAGAGAGAGACCGACACCATGCCTCAGTGGGCCGGATCCTCATGGTATTTCCTCAGATACTGTGATCCCCACAACAACGATGCCCTTGCTTCAGAGGAAGCCCTGAAATACTGGATGCCCGTTGACTGGTACAACGGCGGCATGGAGCACACAACGCTCCACCTGCTGTATTCCAGGTTCTGGCACAGATTCCTCTACGATATAGGAGCGGTTCCCTGCAAGGAGCCTTATCAGAAGAGGACCAGCCACGGTCTGATCCTGGGCTCCAACAATGAAAAGATGAGCAAGTCCAGGGGAAATGTGGTGAATCCCGACGATATCGTGAGAGACTATGGGGCAGACACCCTGAGGCTTTATGAGATGTTCATAGGCGCCTTCGATATGCATGCAGCCTGGTCTGAAGAGGGAGTCAAGGGCTGCCGCAGGTTCTTGGACAGAGTTTGGAGACTCCAGGAGATCCTTGAGGATGGCGATGAATACACTTCCGATATGGAGATACGCATTCACCAGACCATAAAGAAGGTCTCAAATGACTTTGACACTTTGAAATACAACACCGGGATAGCAGCTCTCATGAGCCTTTTGAACGACTTTACCAAGAAGGGCAGCATCAACAAAAAAGAGTTTTCCCTTTATCTCACCCTGCTGAACCCCGTAGCTCCCCATATCACAGAAGAACTTTGGGAGATCATTGGAAATAAGGGATATATCTATCAGCAGAGCTGGCCGGAATACGATGAAGCCAAGACCGTTGAGGACACCGTGGAGATAATGATCCAGGTCAACGGAAAGAACAGGAAGACCATAAGCGTACCCAGGGATATAGACAAGGATTCCGCCATACAGAAAGCCAGGGAATCCGTGGCTGAGTGGGTTGAAGGTCACGATACGGTGAAGGAGATATTTGTGCCCGGAAGACTTGTAAACCTGGTGGTCAGATAAGGAAGGCATGGCGCAGAACCGTCCAACCAGGCGATACCCCGAACACAGAGGCCTCAGAGACAGGGAGAGCGAAGAGGACAGACTGGACAGGGAAAGAGCCGAAGAGGAAAAGAGAAGAGAAGAGGAGATAGAGAGGCTTGCCAACGAGGAGCTCAAGAAACTCAAGTTGCGCAGGAACATTCTTTTATTTGCCTGCGCTGCTGTGGCGGCAGTCTGCTTCATCTATCTGATCACGTACAGTATCGCCGGTAAGAGAAATGAAGAACAGGCGGGAGTGCTTTCGGAGGGGCTATCCGGTTCCAATGCTTCCTCCGGCATGAGCGCCTATCTTAAAAATGAGAACGCAGTTGAAAATACGGAGATACAGAACAGCACCGGGGAAGTGAAAGCCGCAGAGATGCTGGATGAGTTCACCAATCTCTACGCCCAGAACAGGAGCATTGTGGGATGGCTTAAGATCGACGGCACGAATATCGATTATCCTGTGATGCAGGGGACGGACAACAATTATTATCTCGACCATGATTTTTACGGGAAATCCGACCGGAACGGATGCCTTTTTCTGGACACTGCCTGCAGTATAAATCCCAGGAGCCAGAACCTTATAATCTATGGGCATCATATGAGTTCGGGAAAGATGTTCGGATCTCTCGAGAATTACAAAGAAGCTTCGTTTTGCGAGCAGCATCCGACATTCAGATTTGACTCCCTTTATGACAAGGGGCTTTATCAGGTGATGTTTGTATTCAATGCCACAGTACTGGCCAAGGAGGATGTATCCTTCAAGTATTACCAGTTTACAGGGGCCACATCCGCTGCGGAATTTGATTCTAACATGGCGGAGATGCAGAAGATGGAACTGTACGACACCGGGGTGAGAGCTGCCTTCGGAGACAGGCTGGTGACACTTTCTACCTGCGACAGATCAACCGCAGGAGGCGCTTACGGCAGGTTTGTGGTGGTGGGAAAGCAGATAAAATAAAGTTCAGCAGATAACGCAGACAGTCCTTCCCATACCTTTCCTGTAATTCATAAGTACATCCGCAGGATCCTCATATACTGAGGATCCTGTTTTTGTTTCAAAACTGTTGTGAAGAACAATTCTGCCGCCTGCTTCAGGGGTGGCGGCCATGGTGTGAAGCTGGCTGTGTATGTTGTTTCTGTCATTGAAAGCAGTAAATATAAACGGCTTTCCCGAAAGAGACCCCGGATCTAAATCCTTTCCCGGTTTTTTGATGGTCATATCACAGTTTTGTCTCTTTAAAAAACTGATCATGCCTTTGGGGGAGGAGCCAAAAGCCCCCTCGAGAGCAACTCCTTTTGACTCAAAGGCTCTTGTGATATCCGGGAGATCACACCCCGGGGGTAGG
>JAILIO010000119.1 GCA_024695225.1 Lachnospiraceae bacterium | reverse complement strand
CGATAACAACAGGGTCTCCCTTTTTAACTGCAGTACCCACAGGAGCTTCGATCTTGAAGACCTTCCCGGCTGCGCCTGCGGTAACGCTGTACTTTCCACCGCCTGCAGCAGGTGCAGCAGCAGGTGCGGGAGCCGCGGCAGGTGCAGGAGCCGCTGCCTTAGGTGCAGCTGCTCTGGGGGCTGCGGGAGCTGCGCTGCCCTCTTCTACAGTAACGTCATAAGCCGTACCGTTAACGGTAATCGTGTAATTTTTCATTGTTTTATCCCTTTCGTTTGATCACTATTTGTTTTCAGCATACCTGCTTTAACGTCTCTTTGCTCTTTCGATCCTTCTGATACTCCTGACATAATAACCGCCTGCAGAAGCACCTGTTTCAGACTCGTACTGGGCGATGGCTGCCGCTATGACAGCGGATATGACTCCGTCGTCGGCGTTAGCTGCAGCAGGCGCTGCTGCAACTGCGGGAGCTGCAGGAGCAGGGGAAACCGTTTTCCCGGCATCTGCGCCTTCTTTCTTTTTACCTCTGCCTGAAATCAGGGCATCGATCTTGGGCAGGAAAGAAATGACAATGCTGATGAGTATGAGAACGCTGAAAGCCATTCCCATTCCAAGCACCAGATTCAGGAAAGCTTTTGTCATCTTCTCACCCATGGTGTAATCTACGTTCGTAGCAATGTTGCTGACCCTGAAGCCCTCGTACTGATTGCCCTCGATGCTTATGAGCATATTGGCATCTTTTCTCTCCCCACTGAGAGCAACCGTTATATCGGCCTCCTCAGAGGTCACATTCGCCTCGGCAGTAGAGATATCGCCGAAACTGATCTCTCCGGTGTCCTCAAGAGCGGTCTTGAGGCTGTCTATAGCGCTGTCAGCGATATCCGGTCCGGTGAGAGTTATGCCGATGCTGGAAAACGTGCCGCCCGCACTGTAGAACTGAGGCTTAAACTGGTCTTCCTGTCCGGTCTCCACCAGGCCCACAAGATACTGTGCGATGGCTATGCCCACCTTTTCTGCAGTTTCTTCCTGCATCACAGGTTCTTTTTCAACTTCATTTCCGCAGGCACAGAGTGACGTCAGGCACAGGGCTGCAAGTATGATCGCAATAATTTTTTTCATATGCATCCTTTGTCCTTTCGTCAGAATGAACAACGCTTTCTGTCCTCAACCGCTATGGCTTTGGAGGAAAGCATCCCTAAAGCTCCGGCCAGGTACTGTCTGGTCTCACCGGGTTCTATCACAGAGTCCACATACCCTCTCGCCGAAGCACTGGCCACATTGGCCTGAAGTTCCTTATATTTCTTTTCCATCTCTGCCTTGTCACCGTCGGAAGCCAGAACAGCCGCAGCATCCTTGGGATCCATAGTGCCGATCTCAGCCGAAGGCCAGGCAAATGTGATATCAGCTCCGAGGCCATTGCTGTTCATGGCCACATATGCTGACCCATAAGCCTTTCCTGTCACAACATTGATCTTGGGAACAGTGGCTGAAGCCAGATCGGACATGAGACGGGCAGCTTCCCTGGCAAGATTTCTCTCATTGCAGGAGCAGTTGCCGAAACCTGTCACATTTGTGAGAGAAATGATGGGGAGACCGAAGGCATCACAGAAACGCACGAGACGTGAAGCTTTCATACAGCCCTTGAAGGAAAGTTTTGTTCCAAAATTCTCTTTCTCAGCCCCACTCTCATCGTAAGCCACACTGCGGTTTGCAAACACACCCACAGCCTGTCCCGCTATCCTCATGAGACCGGTCACCATGTTCTTTCCGAATCCTGCCCTTGTCTCCACAAAGAGGCTGTCATCGGCCATATTGATCAGAGTCAGAAGGGAATCTTTTTCGTTTATGCCGGTGAGCTGACGATTCAGATCATCTGTGCCTTCCAGATATGTGTCATCCTCATTGTTTACGGGGAGGATGGTCATAAGATCCCTTATCCAGGAGATCACCTCTCCTGTTTCGCCGCAGAAGTCCACATTTCCGGCTTCACCGGACTGGAAATCAGCCCCGGATGTATCGCACTTCTCCTCATAATTGCCCTTTACGGCATCGGGAGAATTCACGAAAAGGTGGCCTGATGTGCAGTCCACAGCAGTGAAATCGGAAAGCTGTGTGAGGAAGGAAAGCCCCCCTCCGCAATTTCCAAATACCGCGGTGACCACAGGCACTACACCGCTGGCCCTGACGGCTGCAGCGTACACCTTTCCCAGACCTTCCAGGGCATCTGTAGACTCCTCAACCCGGAGCCCGGATGAATCAAGCATGCCTATGACCGGAACACCCATCTGTACGGCCTTGTCATAGACAGCAGCGATCTTGGCCGCGTGCATTTCGCCCAAAGATCCTCCCAATACGGAAGAATCCTGACTATACACGAAGACCGGAGAACCGCAAAGCACTCCGTAGCCGGTTATAACGCCGTCTGACGGTGCATCCTTCTGTTTCAGTGAAAAATCCGTAGCCCTGGCCCTGACATTGGCCCCGGTTTCCACGAAACTGTTCTCGTCGAGCAGGGATACTATCCTTGCCCGTGCCTTTGAATCAGCACTCATGTAAAAAACCTCCGTTAAAATACAGTTTCTCAACGCAATCCCGAGAATTATAACATATAAGGATAAAAAATACAGTAAAATTTTATGGAAATTTTAAACAAAGACCCCGGAGGCGAAAGTCCGGTTTATTTTTATAGAGAGTAGCGTCCTTTCAGATCGCTGAGATTGATGTTTATCAGGCCGGCCTCCGAAAGCCTGTACAGAGACCTTATCTGGTCCTCGGACAGTTTCCCGCTCCTGACCTGATTGTCGTAATCCACTATCACATAGCCGGTTTTTACAATATAATAAAACAAAGGCGACGCATCCCCCGGAATCTCTGAGATCACGTCGCCGGTCATTTCTTTCAGTTTCTCCAGATGTCCGTCGGGACATTCGTGCATACATCCTTCAGTGTCAATGATACCGGGGCAGTACTCCGACAGCCCCGGTTTATATGTGCTTATAAACTCATCTATGTCCATACAGATCTATTTTCCGGTGGAAATGGAAACCTTTTTCTTTTTTTTCTTTTTGTTGTTTATACGGGAAGTGATGTACTCTTCCATCTCATCCATAGGTATCTCGAGAGGGATGGACAGTTCGGAATACAGATTGTTCTCCGCGATCTTCAGGTACTTCTCATCAACGCTTGTGGCCTTTTTCCCCACTGCCTCCCGCTGTTTCCGCCTGTCATAGAGGGTCTTTATGATCTTCACAAGTTCCCTGAGATCACAGGTGGCGACGCTGTCATGAAGGGCAGCCTCCCTCTGCTTGTCATCTTTTATCTGAAGTATCTCGATATTGGGTATATCATCTATGAGTTCCATGGCGTACTCCCGGGTCACCACCTGCCTCATGATGACTTTGGTGTTGTCCACGGGAGAATAAATGGTGCTGTCACTGAGAAAAAGCGGCTCTAAAGTGTAGTAGTCGCGCACCGTCCCACTGGGCGCCTTCATTTCGCTTATGTTCTTTACCCTGCACACTCCCTTGGTCCCATATACGACCAGATCACCTATGTCAAATTCGCTTTTGTTATCCGTGGCCATGCCGCCTTCCTCCTTTCCTGAAAATAATGACGCATCAACGGTATTTTAACACATTAAAAGGAAATAAGTAAGAGGAATTTTGGCTAAAAACACCTTAAATTAAGGCAAAAACAGGACTCAATATCATATCCCCACGGTGGTATTTCCCTCCCTGAGTTCGGAATCGGCTTCCTGCTCCGCTTCTTCTCTGAAGACCGCTATCTGCCCGGCTTCCGGCACGGGAAGATCCTCGGTGGAGCTGACTCCGAAGGCCCTGAGGAACTCATCGGTGGTGCCGAACAGCAGTGGTCTGCCGGGAGCATCATTTCTGCGCCCAACCTCCTGGACCAGATTGAACTCCACAAGCTTAGCTATGGCCTTGTCGCTGTTCACGCCCCTGACATGCTCCACCTCAAGCCTTGTGACGGGCTGTCTGTAAGCGACCACAGACAGTGTTTCCAGAAGCGCATCTGAAAGCACCTGTTTGCCGGGGGTCTTTAACAGTTTTATAAGCGAAGGATAGCACTCCGGCTTTGTGACCAGCTGAACCTTGTCGTCCAGCCTGATAAGCCTTATGCCCCTGCGTTTTCTGTTGTAGTCCTTTTCAAGTTCGGAGAGCAGGTCCTCCAGAGTTGCCGGATCTGTCTCCAGCATGGCTTCAAGCCTGACCTTTTCCACCGGATCCCCGCAGGAAAAAAGCGCTGCCTCTATAACAGCCTTTGCGCTGTCCTTGTCCATCAACAGCAGGCTACGCTGCTGTGATAATGATGTCTGATCCGTTTCCATCCTGACTGGCCCTCACTATGCCGTTCTTCATAAACTCCAGTATCACGAGAAAAGTCACTATGCACTCCATCCTGCCCCCGCTTTCGCTCAGCAGGTTCCTGAAGGAAAAAGTCTTATGAGATCCGATAAATGTGCGTATATATTCTGTCCGGGCACCTATATCCACCTGCTCCCTCTCGATCTTCCCAAAGCGGGATCTGACCCGGTCAACCTTGTCCTCCTGGCGTTTCATAAGACTGTCAAAGATATTCCTGAGTTCTATCAGCGTATTGTCCCCTATAAGGGAAGGATAATCCACCGGCGGTATGAATTCTGAGACCTCGGCCGGGATGCTTTTGCTGCGGCATGTGACCATACCGTGTCCCTCGTACATCAGTTTCAGCTCATCCGACAGGCTCCGGCACATCTTATATTCCAAAAGCCGCTCCACCAGTTCCTCCCTGGGGTCGCTTTCATCTTCCTCTTCTTCTTTATTGCCGGGAAGGAGCATCCGGCATTTTATATCCAAAAGGGTTGCCGCCATGAGCACAAACTCACTCATAACATCCATCCCTCCCGAACGGACATCGGAGAGATATTCCATATACTGGTCTGTTATGACAGAAATGGGGATATCGTAGATGTCCACTTTATTTTTTTCTATCAGATACAGGAGCAGGTCGAGGGGTCCCTCGAACACGTCCAGCGTCACATCCAATGGTTCCAAGATCATGCTCCCTTAAAGTCGATCACCACCAGGTCCGCAGGATTCGCGATCCTCACAGGCACTGTGTGAGTGCCCAGCCCGCGGCTGACTATCATTGAAAAACCATCCTTGTAATACATCCCGCCATCATACCTGGGGAAGAAAGAAAAATCAGGCGAAAACACGCCCCCAAGCTTTGGCAGCCTCACAAGCCCACCGTGCACATGGCCTGACACCACAAGGTCAAATCCCAGCGCAGAGTACTCTTCGAAAAACAGAGGATCGTGGGCGATGAGTATGTTATACGCTCCCTTCACAGGTTTCGGGCAGAGATCTGCAAGTTCCGCCGGATCCGGTCTCTTACGGTTGAACTTCCGGTCATATTTCAAAGGCATGCGAAGGGAAGAAACATATATCCCTGTATCATCCACCCCTTCCGCATCGTCATAGGGAAAGATGACCCCGCTGTTTTTCAGTGCGGATCTGTACATTTTTGCAGAGAAAAACGGGAATTTCCGGGGATATTCGGCCATTTTGATCTCATGGTTTCCATCCGCTGCGATCACCTTGTATCTTCCGCCCAGATACTCCATCAGTTCCTGGCCGTTCCGGTTTCCCGGTCTTTTTTCCGAGGTCACCATATCTCCCGAACACAGTATGAAATCCGGAGAATTGGCTTCAATAAGTTCTTTGAGCCTTTTATTGTCACGCCCGAAAGCAGTGTCATGGAGATCGGCAACCAGCACAGCCCTGACATCCTTTTTAAGCTTGTCAGACCCTATCTCATACCTGCTCACAGTGAGCCTGTGTGTATCTATGCAGTTCCACGCAAACAATCCGGCAACAGCGGCGCCTGCGGCAAATAAACCGTATCTTTTCTTCATATCCTCAAAAATATAACAGGGAACAGGTCAGATGCCCGTTCCCTGCAGATGAATCCACTACGTTATCAATTGTATTTTCTCTTGCGCGCAGCCTCGGACTTTTTCTTTCTCCTGACCGAAGGCTTCTCGTAGTGCTCGCGTTTCCTTATCTCCTGCTGGATACCGGCCTTTGCACAGCTCCTCTTAAAACGACGAAGCGCAGCATCTATACTCTCATTCTCTTTTACGATTATGCTCGACATTATTTTCCCTCCCTTCATGCCTTCAAACTGACACTGAAGGTTAATCGCGCACAGAACACGGCGCATTTCGAAATTATACCCATAAAAACGAATTTAGTCAAGAATCGGCAAAAGGTTCATCTGTACATGGACTCGTAGTCGTAATTGCCGTAGTATTCCTGTATCTCGTCAAAATATCTGTTGTAATTATCCTCAGTCAGCCTGTGCTCATCTTCGGCCATCCATCTGAGGATCTGATCGCTTATATCTCCACTGTAATGGCTCTCGTCGGAATAGTTGTCCAGATCGGAGACCATGTCGTATTCGTCAAAGAAACAGTAGAGTTTCACATTGTCATAGTCCAGCATCATGTCTGACATGATCCTCATGGTGTCGATATAGGCGGTAAACTGCCCCTTCACAACGTAATTTATATAAAAGTTGGCTGTGGAATAAGGCGGATAGAAATAATAAAAAGTAACATCGGGATTTTCCCTGATATTGGTCAGGACATTCTGTTCCACATTGTCCGTCAGTATCTTTTTCTGCTCATCCGTTATGGAAGGCTGCTCAGGAGCCGGATAATAATGGGGCAGATGGGATATTACAATATCTTTTCCCAGAGGCCTGTCCTCCGCAAACCTGGCGTAATCATCAAAATTGTCAGGGGCCTCACCCATGGCAGTCCTGACCATCTCCTGAGGGAGATAAACCATCAGCACCTTCTTGTTGAAGAAATAATCCGTATCATTCAGGATGTTATTGTCATACAGAAACTGGGGGTTTGGTGCATTCTCATTCCAGTAGTCCTTGTCAAATATGGCAAATCCCTGATCGATGGAGCGGATCACCATCTCCGTGTCGGGATTGTACTCAAGTGCCCTCCCCTCGGCCTCGGACACCTCCTTAAAGAATCCTCCCGCAAAGGGAACCTTGACGGATTTCACTCCAAACAGTTCGTCCACCAGCGAAGCCTTGAAATTCTCGGTCTCGGAAGTGCCTGTTATGACGCAGTCATAGTCAAAATGGCGGGTTATACCGTCATTCTGATATCTCTCGTCGTCCAGGATATACGACAGCCCGTCGATGGGTTTGTGGAAATGAAAAAAAGGATCCACTATAACAACTGCCACCACGATGAGCACCAGCACCACCCCGATGGTGATCACCACCGAACAAAACCATTTTTTCCAATCTTTGCTTTCATTCATTTCACATTCACTTTAAAACGCTTAAATATTTACGCTTTTATTTTTTTACTATTTAAATCCTCTAAAAATATTTATTCTTTATCTCCTGCGTTCTTTAAATCATATATCCATTATCTGCCCGTGTTTCACGCAGTTTCCATAAATGTCCGTCAGAAATTGAAATACACAAATGTGCCCACATCTGACATCATCATAAAGGACCCCAAAAACAGCAGCACCGTGATCACTCCGGTGAGAACACCGGGCTTGTATTCTCGTTCATAAACATTCTTCATGTTCATGACAATATGAAGGGCAACCACAAATAAAAGCGGCACCACATAATTTAAATGCTCCGAAAGAAGAGGATAATACGACAGCCCGAAGCTGTTATAAAAATCTCCGGAAAGGTTCATTTCCGCCGTATTTACCATCCGTCCAAGATAATTAATGGCATCGGTTATATCCTCTGCCCTGAAGAACACCCATCCCAGCACTACCAGCAGGAAATTCACTGTCCATCTGAAAGCAGCATGCAGGGAGTCCCACTGCTTTTTGAAGATCCTGTTCAGTATCATGACCACTCCGTGAAGAGCCCCCCAAAGCACAAATGACCACTCTGCCCCGTGCCAGAATCCGCTCACCACGAAGATCACCATAATGTTCAGATATGTCCTTAAAGTGCCTTTTCTGCTGCCTCCCAGAGGGAAATAGATGTATTTCCTGAGGAATCTTGTGAGAGTAATATGCCACCCCTTCCAGAATTCCGTAATGGACAGAGATTTATATGGCGAATTAAAGTTAAGAGGCAGATCTATGTTGAACATCTTTGACACGCCCAAGGCCATGTCGCAGTACCCGCTGAAGTCAAAATAAAGCTGCAGGGTATAGGAAACCGCACAGAGCCAGGCCTCCGTGGAG
>JAILIO010000117.1 GCA_024695225.1 Lachnospiraceae bacterium | reverse complement strand
CGGGTCTCTTTTTCTGAGACCGCGCAAATGCCGGGGTTAACCCTGATTTCTGTAATAACCCACAGTAACCGTGCCGTAGCTTGTCTTTTTCACTTTAGAAAGATCCTCTCCGGTCTCTTTCCACGGCATGACGATTATTATATCAGCATTTTCGCTGTCGTCCACAAAATTCTTTCCGTCTTTTGAATAAATGATCCTCCCGTCCGAATATTCGGAGCCTGTGAGGTAAAGTCCCTGCACGGCGATCCTGTCATCCCGGGTGCAGCCGGATTCCCTCAGGGCTTTTTCCACAGCCTTCACAGGATAGGAGCTCTCCCGGTTAAAGACTTTTCCGTCTCCGAAGGCGCTGAAGGGGGCAGACAGCCCTACGGGTTCATGAAATACCAAAACTCTGGTCAGGATGTCTATGCAGCAGAAACTCTGTACGAACAGTAAAAGGGTCAGGAGAGCGGGCAGAAGATATATAAGTTTTCGCCTGTTTCCCGGAGCAGATGTACCCTTCCCCCGGTCTTCCCGAAGAGAAGACATGAAAGGCACATTTGAGAACAGTGTAAGTGACATTATGAGGAACGGGGCCTCGAACACAAAGATATATCTGGGATGCATGTAATCTATGTAGAAAATGTTGAACAGCATAACCCCGGCGCACAGGAATGAGGAAATAAAGACGAGCTCTGAAGCTTTTCCCGGAAGGGCAGTCTTATTTGTCAGGATGAGTGCGGCAGAGATGACCAGGATGATCAGTATCACCCAGTTGAAGTCCAGTATGAAAAACTGGGCAGCCTTCCCGGTGAGATTGGAGAGGGTGAAACCAAAGCCATGCATGTCCTCCCCCTCTGTTATGAACAGTTCCCCGGCCATGCCGTAGGCTCCTCTGCCCGGGGCAAGATAATAAACGAGCCACCAGATCACAGACAGCACCCCCGACGAAAATGCTATGGCTCTGCTTTTGAGGAAGGGTACAAGGTTTTGTTCCTTTATCTCAAATATCAGTATCCCCAGGCACATGATGCAGAAATAGATCAGAGCCGGTTCCTTTGTGAGGATGAAGACCCAGGAGAAAAACGCAAAGAGGATATCGTTTTCCGACATAAATGCCCAGATCATTATGACTGAAAGGGGTATCAGGGGTATGTCCAGACTGATATTTCCGGACAGCCCGAGAAATGAAGGCATGGCAGCGTAGCAGGAAGTCAAAAGACACCGCATCAGCCTGCCCGTATGTTCTGACATCATCCCGGTCAGGCTGTAGAAAGCGGGGATCGATAGTGTAAAGAGTATCAGGTTCACAGCGTGGAGCCCTGCGCCCGTCTGTCCCGCCCAAAGCTCTCCCATCAGGACAAAGAGAGCGTAGCCCGGGGAAAGGTGGTCATAAAAACAGTAATACGGCATTTCTTTAAAGGTGTAATCAAACTGTGACACGATCTGCCGCATCCAGCCGTAGTAAGCACCTGAGTCCAGTATGGGCAGTTCGGTCAGAGAAGGGATGCTGAAGAGGATGAAAAGCGCCATTATGAGAAATACTCCGGGGCAGTTCTTTATCGCTTTCAGTATCTCTCCGGACCGGGAGCGGGCAAGGGATGAGATGAGTCCTGCTGTCAGAGCTATAGCCCCCGCCGCTACGAACTTCGGATGTTCTCCGTTATATACTGCAGGGGAAAATATCGCACCAAACCATATGGCTGAAAATATGAACATCAGGACAGAATTCTGCATGGCAGATCTTCTGTCTTTTTCAAAAAAGCAGATAAGTGCGCAGAACACGAGAAGACCCGCTTCCAAAAGTTTGGAAAGGGAATAGTACCTGTAAAAACTGAGCGCTATTATCAGACAGAAGAATTCAAAAGCCAGAAATTCAAGGATCCCGGGTTTTAATTTCCTTGATATATTCATCGTAATCCCTTATATACTCGCTGCCGTCGTAATGGGTGGAAGCAAGGCACAAAAGCACCGAGTCCTCGGAAAAATCGTACATATCCTTCCAGACCATGTTGGGAATGTATACCCCGGTCATGGGTTTGTCCAGATCCACTACAAAATCCTCGGTCCCGTCGGTTATGCGGACTTTGGAGGTGCCGGCCACATTTACCAGGACAAATTCGGACACGCGGTTTGCGTGCTGGCCTCTTATGACATCCCGGTCGGAACCGTAGATGTAAAAGACTCTCTCTATGTCAAAGGGAATGGTCTGTCCACCCTCTATGACTACAAGTTTTCCCCGTTCATCGCCGAAATCAGCAAACTTTATGATGGGGCATCTGTCCCTGAGGGTCATCTGACACCTCCCATATCCTGGAATTCATTTATCGCATCTATGACAAAATCCTGTTCTTCCTCTGTCATCCCGGTGTAAATGGGGATGGAGAGCACAGTGTCCGCCAGCTCTTCCGTAAACGGGAATTCACCTTTTGAGTGCCCCAGGTAAGCGTAAGCCTCCTGGAGATGGGGAGGCACAGGGTAGTGGATGATCGTGCCGATGCCTCTGTCCTTGAGGAAAGAAATGAGTTCATCCCTTTTATCGCATCTGACCACATACTGATGCCATACAGCCCGGTTCTTTTCAGCCTCAACAGGCAGTTTTACGATGCCCGGGCGTATGCGCTCAGAGTACCTCTTTGCAAGTTTTCTCCGCTCATCCGTGAGTTCAGCCATGTATTTAAGGCGTACCCTCAGGAGAGATGCCTGTATCTCGTCCAGGCGGGAATTGGCCCCCACAACTTCATTGTAATATCGCTTTCCGGAGCCGTAATTCCTGAAGACTTTGACTTTCTTTATAAACTCCGGATCCTTTGAAATGATGGCTCCGCCGTCCCCGAAAGCCCCAAGGTTCTTGGTGGGGTAGAAGGAGAAGCATCCTATATCGCCGAAGGTGCCTGCCTTACGTCCGTTCCAGCGGGAATCGTGGGCCTGGGCACAGTCTTCTATCAAAAGGAGCCCTC
>JAILIO010000085.1 GCA_024695225.1 Lachnospiraceae bacterium | reverse complement strand
GGGGTCTTTTCAATTGAAATGGTATATCTTCTGCACCAGCCGGTATCCGCCCACAGCCAGTCTTCTGCCGCCCTTCCCCGGAAGGTTTAAGCATTCTCCCGTGGCGTTATACCTGAGCCTCAGATACAGCAGGAAATTTCTCTGTTTTATGTATCCCAAAAGCTCATCCCTCTTTTTAAGGGCTTCCTCGGTCCCTGACTTTATCAGCAGGATCTCCGAAATGCAGGTCACTATCTCCAGATACAGGAACATATATCGGGCCAGTTGCCTGCTCCACTGCATCTGCCCTCTGTGATCCGTGTAAAAATCAATCATCCGCCTGTTTACGAAAAGCTGCTGATCGACCCTGCCGATCATGACGTCCTCATTTACGCTCTGGTCTTCCCTGCCGATGTAGTATCTGTAGAAATTGCGGTCCAGATAGAACAGCTTTTTCACGTGGAGCAGGGGTTCATAGACATAGAGATTGTCCACATAAAATGTGTGTTCGGGAAGCCTGAGTCCGCATTCCCTGAGGAGTCTGGTCCTGTAGATCACGGAGTGCATCAGGATATAATGGCCCCGGCGCATGAAACCCGCGTCCTCCCAGGAAAAAATCCTGCCCTCGGGAAAGATATGCCTGAATCTCATGACCTTCTTTCTCCTGGCTCCTTCCTTCTCGTAAACAAAATTGCTTACGAACACATCGGGGATATCGCCGCGGCCGGTCAGTTCCTTGAGTTCGACCATGATATCCATGTAGGCCTGAAGATTTACCCAGTCGTCGCTGTCCACAACTTTAAAGAAAAGACCTGCAGCTTCGTCTATCCCGGTGTTCACGGCAGAGCCATGGCCGCCGTTTTCCTTGTGTATGGCCCGCACTATACCGGGATGATCCCGTTCATATTCGTCTGCTATGGCAGCGGTGCCGTCCCGGGACCCGTCGTCCACTATCAGTATCTCCACATCGTTTCCGCCGGGAAGCAGGGAATCCACGCATCGTCTGATGTAGGATTCGGAATTGTAGCAGGGCACTGCAAAAGTCAGTAATTTCATCTCATTCTGTCCGTTTCAAATCTCGACAGCATATCAAGGCAGGATGCCAGATCCCTGTATCTCTCATCGATATCACCTTTTTTGACATCCAGATCCAGGGCGGCCGCCATGGTATCTATCATCCTGTCATCCAGTTTCTCCCGCATCCCGGAAAGAATCGTCAGTTTTTTCCGGGCGCTGCTCTCGTCCAGAAATCTCTCAAGATCGGGGTCCAGTAACGGGGTCTCCCCGTTGATCGTCTCTTCCTTTTCCAATTTGATCCTCCGTCTCATCTGTCAGATCCGTCAAACCTGATCCGGATCATGTCTCTTAAGCCTTGTACCGATATTGTCTTTTAAACCATGTCATAGTCAGGACACTTAACCCTAGTCCCTGCGGGATCTGTTCAGCATGCTCCCCATATGCTGACCCTTTGTCCGCTTTCATTATGGATCGATCACATAAACGGGAGTATACATATGGGATGCAAAAGTTCATTCTCTTTGTCCGTTTTCATTATAAGCCATTCACAAAACAGGAATATCCATATCCAATGCGAAGATCCTGTCTTTTATCAGTTTTCATTGCGGATCATTCACATCATTTGGACAGGATCTTCAGGTTGAGCATGCGATCCGCAGTATTGCTGTCCTGTCCCTCATATCTGTAAGCCGGTTTTATCCTGTAGCTCTTTCCGGACACTATACCATCTGCGGCAGTGATCTTTCCGTCTGTATAGGTGAATTTATCGTCGTCGGCGCCCAGCCCTGAAATAACAATAGTTTCCGTATCCACATTCAGATCCTGGTTCTTTTTCCCGGTACCCCTGACAGTAAAGCTTATGCCGTTTTGCAAGGTTGACGCCGGGGCAGTTATGCCTGAAGGCTCGGCCTTTGCAGCGGGCAGCGACTGCTTTACATTGATGAGTACCTTCGACTCAAAGGAAGTCCCCGCCTCATCATCCAGAGTCCCGCTGAGTGACACCATATATTTCCCGATGTGCAGATCGTAGTCCCCGTAAGCTGTTCTCAGGGAGAAGCTGCCCTTATCTATAGCCTCCACAAATCTGAAAGCGCTGCGGAGATCGTTTTCATCCGCAGTCTTTGTCTTCGTGTCATATTTCCCTATGAGATCCACGGACAGTTCCTTTACGGATGCCCCGGGGATATTTTTAACAGCAGGTGTAAATGTCACCAGTGAAGACGATCTCTTGGTAAGGTCAATATACCCTGCAGCCTTATATTTCACAACCGCTTCCTTTGAAATAACCTTGACTGAGAGTGAAGACGTCTTCTTCATATCCTCATGTCCCAGTCTGAAGGAATAAGTCCCGGTCTGAAGGTCACTTTCAGCATTTTCTGAAAGTGACAACTTTATGATACCATCTTCAGTGTCCAAATTTATGTTTATCGACCCACTCTCAAGGGCTGCTTTGGATCTTTCATTTGCTCCTGTGACCGTAAGTCCTGACAGAAAACTCTCGGGCAGCACCCTGACAGACGCCGTATTCCCGCAGGCAGCCTTGTTCAAGGTTACGGAACTTTTGTCAGTAACGACTTTATCGGGTATCTTTGCCCTCTTCACATTGAGGGCTATGACAACAGGTTTGGTCCAGGCAGTGCTATACAGATTAAGTTTTCCGCTCCATTTTTGCAGTCCCGGATCAGGTGTTATCTTTATCCCGCCTCCGCTTTTTTCTGCAGAGGCCCCTTCCTTTGAAAGGGTAAATGAGAACTCGTCACCGGATATATCGTACTCATTTCCGGATTTTTTGTCATAAAATCTAATCGTAACTGAATTTTCGTCGCCGTAGATCTTTGTATTCCCCGCTTTGAGTGAAAGGGCTGCTTTTGAATAATTTCCTACGGTAACCGTCTTTTCCTGAGGATCGATGTCCTCATTTTCATAGACAAATCTCAACTTAACTTTTTTGTTGAAAGTGGCCAGAGTGTCTTTTGAGAGATTCTCGGCAGACAAGACCAAAAAGCCTGATTCCGGGTCATAGGATGACACGGTAAAGCCGGAATCCCCCTCATAGGACGAAGTGACTGAAGATACCGGATATGCGCATTGAACGTCATACAGAGCCCGGGCATCCGAAAGATACAGATTTGCTTTTCTCACCTGTTTCAGAGTGACTTGAGCCTCAGAGCTGCTCACATATCCCCCATACTTTGGCCAGTATGTATCCCTGGCGTAATTGCCCCTGTAGGCACCCTTGGATTCCTTGTTTGCAGGCACCTCAAAATATACACAGAATCTGTAGGCCGAATCGTAAGCCCCCTGAGCTGAATTCTCATAACCTTTTATGGGATCCAGCACCAGTCTCTTGTAATAACTGCTCTCCAGTTCATACTGAAGATAGTGGAGCTGTCCGTCCAGGGAAGCGGGATCGTACCCGTTTTTTTCACAGTAACTGTTCAGGGCGGTCCATCTGCTGTTATGCCACTGGCATATACCGTAACTGGTTCCGGAATCACCCAGTGCTCCGGTGTTAAAATTGGACTCTGCCCTGATATTTGAAAGGATCCCGCAGGCCGCTGCAGGAGTGAGTTTCATGGTCTCAACGAAATAATAAAAACATGCGTTTTCATTTTCGGATGTGCTGTCTCCGACAGGGCTCAAAACGCTCTCTGCACCGGTTGAGTCTTCTCCCTTATCGAAGGTTTCCCATAGTCCGGAGGCCGGATCTTCGCTGTCATCATCATCCTCAGAAGAAACAGCGTATTCTCCCGTGATCAGATAAATGTACGGAAGGTCATCATCTGATCTTTCGGAAAGAAGAAAACGGTCGTTATCTACGACGGGATGGTACATATACAGGTGTTCATTTTCCGGTTCATATTCTATTTCTGTTTCCCAGGACACCGGAACTTCAGCAGAAGTGCCGTCTTCAAGGACTGCATCAAGTTTTTCCGGGAACAGGGAAAGAGCCTCTTCCTCTGTGAGCTTTTCATCTACAAAGAGTTCAAGCTGTCCATCGGGAAGCCCGTTGTCCTTAAAATGATCTATGACAGTTATTTCCACAGTGTTCGGAGTCCCAAAAGTATCGGGGTCTTCCGGAACAAGCAGAGACGAACTGACAGATACTGCCCCACAGTCAGCAAAGGCAGTAACCGTTTCAGGATCCGGGGCAATATCCCGGGCATAAGACACAGGCGCCGCCACAGCGAGCGCCACAGCCAGCAGATATGCGACCATCTTTGAAAATGCCTTCATGATCTATGAATGATACCACATCCGGACATACCGGGCAAGAAATGCAGCCTGACAAGTATGGCAAAACAAGCTTTCAGGAGGGATACAGCAGGATCATCTTTTATTGCTGCAGGAGTAATACTCCTCCCCGGTGTCAAGACATATGGCAGCAAGTCTTCCTCCCGGGATATAGGCTCCGCAGTCGACAGCGATGTGGTTATTTTTCCTGTATATATAGCCGGGGTTTGGATTGCCTTCGATAAACTGGGTTGGAGTGTGCCCGGTCACAACATACCGGTCCGGAAAATACTGCCTGTCGTACTCCGCCCTCTCCCAGACAAGGTCCCTCAGAGAATAGTCCTCCATAGCCTTCCCGGGATCATACCTTCCAAGTCCTGCATGTACCAGAAGGTAATCATTGCCTTCAACTGTGAGCTCTTCATATACGAGAAAATCTTTTATATACTCCATCAGCTGTTTCTGCTCATCTCTCCCCAGTGTCATGAACTCGTCCAGGGTTGTCTTTCCGCCGTTGTGGTCGATCCACAGCAAATATCCGTCCAGCATCTCAGGATCCAGTTTCTGTATGTTTTCTTCAGTGATCTCCTTCATAAGGAAACCAAGACACTCCAGAGCCATAAGTTCATGGTTTCCTGCCATGCAGACCACATTTGGCATTTCCTTAAGCTTCCTGAGCGTTTTTACGGGATTCGGTCCCCTGTCCAGCACATCCCCCAGGACATAAAGGGTATCGGAGGGCTTAAGTTTTATTTTCTCCAGCAGATCCAGGAGCATATCGTATTCACCGTGTATATCTGAAACCACATAGATCGCCATTCGTCATCCCCTGCACTATATATGCCATACATTTCTGTCTCGAGTTTTCATCTGAACCACGGGACCGGATCCCTGTTAAGGCTCACCGGTCCCGATCCCCTTTTTCTCT
>JAILIO010000030.1 GCA_024695225.1 Lachnospiraceae bacterium | reverse complement strand
CTTTCGTTTATCTCAACTATCACGGAATATTGTTTCGCAGAACTGACGATCGCGTCATAATCCACAGGAAACTGTGTATTGTCGCAATGCCCAAGTATTCTGACATTATCGTCGCTCATAGCTTTGATGTAATCATCGGTGTTTGAAACCCTGTCGCCGTATCTGTGAGAGGGATGATGCATGGAGGCTATCACATAGTCGAGCCCGGAAAGGATATCATCTTCGAGATCAAGTTTGCCTCCGTCCAGTATATTAACTTCTGCTCCGTACAGCACCCGGATTCCGAAGCGTTTGCGCGGAGCAAAGGACAGACTCCTGAAATAGGACGGCTTTGGAGCGTTCAGAATGGCCGGCCCATGCTCGGAAATGCCGAGAGTGTGCAAGCCCCTTCGCGAAGCTTCTCTCAACATGTCGGAAACCGTATCTTTTGTCCCGTGTCCGCTGGAAACGGAGTGGGTGTGGATGTCAAATGTCGTCATGAGATAGATTATCCCTTCTCTGATAAGATGTGTCAAGGAAAACAAACAAAAAACAACAAAAATTTCCCAAAAAACAAAAATAAACCACAAAAATACTTGTTTTATGCTTGACAAAAGGGGCCAAAAGACATAGAATCGTGCAAGAAACAACAATTATTTCCAGTTTGGAGGAGATCATGGCTGATTATTACGTGCCCGAGATACCCAGATCAGAGCGTATACCACGCATGGTCAAACATCTTTTTGCTAAAATGCCCGAGATAGAATCTGCCAGGGCAAAACTCATCACCGAATCCTACAAGGCATCGGAAGGTCAGCCTCAGACCATCAGAAGGGCTCTGGCTTTTTCCCATATCCTTAAAAACATCCCCATAATCATAAGACCTGAGGAGCTTATAGTGGGTTCCACCACCATAGCCCCCAGAGGATGCCAGACCTATCCGGAATTCTCTTATGAATGGCTGGAAAAAGAATTCGACACAGTTGAAAAACGTGAGGCGGATCCTTTTTATATCTCAAAAAAGACTGCTGAAGAGATAAAAGAAGCAGATAAATACTGGAAGGGAAGGACCTCCAGCGAACTGGCCGAAAACTATATGACTCCCGAAACCAGAAAGGCTCAGGAGCACAATATATTCACTGCGGGAAATTATTATTTCAACGGCATAGGCCATTATACCGTGGATTACGGCCGTGTGATCACCTGTGGATACGAAGGGCTTATCAGAGAGGCGGCAGAGGAACTTTCAAAATGCAATGCCGGTGATTCTGACTGCGCTGAGAAGAGCGCCCTTTTGAAAGCCATGATCATCGATTATCAGGCTGCCATCGACTATGCCGGAAGATATGCTGATCTGGCGGAGCAGGAGGCCGGAAAAGAAAGCGATCCCAAGAGAAAAGAAGAACTGCAAAGGATAGCCTCAAACTGCAGGACTGCTCCGGCAAAAGGGGCGAAGAATTTCTGGGAAGCATGCCAGTGCTTCTGGTTCATACAGCAGCTGCTGCAGCTTGAATCCAGTGGACACAGCATATCACCCGGAAGATTTGATCAGTATATGTATCCTTTCTACAAAAAAGACATGGATGACAATGCCATCACCCGGGATTTTGCCCAGGAACTTATCGACTGCATCTGGGTGAAGTTGAACGACTTAAACAAATGCAGGGATGAGCAGTCGGCAAAGGGATTTGCGGGATATTCCCTCTTCCAGAACCTGATAGTGGGCGGCCAGGACAAGGAAGGCAGAGATGTGACAAACGATATCTCTTTCATGTGCATAACTGCAAGCAAGCATGTTTTCCTTCCCATGCCTTCGCTTTCCATAAGGGTGTGGAACGGATCTCCCCATGACCTTCTGGTCAGGGCTGCGGATCTGACTCGCACAGGTATCGGACTTCCTGCCTGGTATAACGATGAGGTTATTATCCCCGCTATGATGAACAGGGGAGTGACTCTTGAGGACGCGAGGGATTACAGCATAATCGGATGCGTGGAGCCCTCTGTGCCCGGAAAGACCTTCGGGTGGCATGACGCGGCCTTCTTTAACATGTGCAGACCTCTTGAACTTGTGTTCTCAAACGGCTACGACCTTGGTGAGCGCATATCCATACAGACCGGAGAAGTTGAAAACATGCAGACCTACGAAGAATTCTTTGAGGCCTACAAAAAGCAGATGGATTATATGATAACCCTTCTGGTCAACGCAGATAACTCCATAGATGTGGCCCATGGAAAGTTAAATCCCGACCCCTATGCTTCGGGCATGGTGTCTGACTGTATGAAGAACGGCAAAGCCATCGAACAGGGAGGCGCTCATTACAACTTCACGGGGCCTCAGGGTTTTGGCATAGCAAATGTGGGAAATGCCCTTTACGCCGTGAAAAAACTTGTATTTGACGAAAAGAAGGTCACCATGAGAGAACTTAAAAATGCTCTCAAGATGAACTTCGGAGAACCTCTTGACGAGCAGAGTATCACGGATCTGGCAATAGAATCCATCGCAGAGATGAAGGCACAGGGGAGAGAGGTGAGCGAAAAGGATCTGCCTCAGGTCATCGCCACAGTGGCGTCCATGGAATTGCCTGAAGATGTGAGAAACAGGTATAAAGAGATCCGGCAGATGATCCTGGATCTTCCCAAGTTTGGAAATGACATCGATGAAGTGGATGAATTTGCAAGAGAAGCCGCCTACACATATTCAAAACCTGTACAGAATTACAGGAATCCCAGAGGCGGTATCTTCCAGGCGGGTATGTATCCCGTATCTGCAAATGTTCCTCTTGGAGCCCAGACAGGGGCGACTCCGGACGGAAGACTTGCCCATACCCCTGTGGCGGATGGAGTTTCGCCCTATGTGGGCACTGACACTCACGGTCCCACCGCTGCCTGCAACTCGGTGGCGAAGCTGGACCACGGGATCTGCTCCAACGGAACCCTGTTCAATCAGAAATTCCATCCTTCGGCTCTTTCCGGCACCAAGGCTCTGGATGATTTCGTGGCTCTTATCCGTTCTTATTTTGATCAGAAGGGCATGCATATGCAGTTCAACGTCGTGTCCAGGGAAACTCTTCTGGATGCCCAGAAACATCCTGAAAACTACCAGCATCTGGTGGTGAGGGTCGCCGGATACAGCGCGCTTTTTACAACACTTTCAAGATCGCTGCAGGATGACATCATATCCAGAACGGAGCAGACAAGTGCTATCTGAGGAATGCCTGAACAAAACCGGACGGATATTTGATATACAGCGCTATTCCATCCATGACGGCGCCGGCATAAGGACCATAGTGTTTCTGAAGGGCTGCTTTTTCAGATGCCGCTGGTGTTGCAATCCCGAATCCCAGAGCCATGAGATAGAGACGCTTATGGTTGCAGGTAAACCTAAGATCATGGGACAGGATGTGACGGTCAGGGAAGTGATGGAGACTGTGGAGAAAGACAGGGATTACTACCGCAGATCCGGCGGCGGTCTCACTCTTTCGGGGGGAGAAATGCTTTTCCAGCCTGACTTTGCAAGATGCCTTCTGATGGCTGCCAAGGATGCGGGTATAACCACTGCGGTGGAGAGCACCGGGTTTGCCAAATGGGAGACGGTGGAGAGCCTGCTTCCCTATATCGATCAGTTCCTTATGGATATAAAACACATAAACTCCGGGAAGCACAAAGAGTTTATCGGGGCGGGCAACGAACTGGTCCTTGAGAACGCGAGGAAGATAGCAGACTACCCGGGGGTTGAACTCAGCGTAAGGGTGCCCACCATACCGACCTTCAACGCTACCCCTGAAGAGATAAGGGATATCGCTGAATTCGCAGGGAGCCTCAGTCATGTGAAGAGGATTCATCTTCTTCCATATCACAGACTCGGCAGTGACAAATACACCGGGCTCAACAGGGCTTACCCCATGGGAGATACAGAACTTCCGGACGGAGAGCAGATGAGGATGCTGAGAAAAGTGGCCGAGGAAGCATCCGGCCTGGAATGTGTTCTGGGAGGCTGAGACAAAAACAGTTATTCATCCTGCCTGGATAGAAACATATCCGGCGCAGGCGGGCTTTACAGCCGGGGATAAATAAGTTCAAAACAAGAGTGTAAACATAATTTAAGGAGGATACTGAAAAATGGTAAACGAGTATGAGATCAAAAAACAGATCTGCGACATCGGAAAGAGGATCTACAACAGGAACATGGTCGCGGCAAACGATGGAAACATTTCCGTAAAGCTTAACGATCACGAGTTCCTCTGCACACCCACAGGCGTATCCAAGGGCTTCATGACCCCTGATTACATCTGCAAGGTTGATGAGAACGGAAACGTGATCCAGGCTAACAAAGGCTTCAAGCCCTCATCTGAGATAAAGATGCATATGAGAGTGTATCAGAAGAGACCCGATGTCGGCTCTGTGGTCCATGCGCATCCCGTTTATGCCACCAGCTTTGCCATAGCGGGTATCCCTCTCACACAGCCCATTATGCCTGAAGCAGTCATAGCCCTCGGCTGTGTGCCCATCGCCGAGTACGGCACACCTTCCACAAACGAGATACCTGACAGGCTTGAAAAATACCTGCCCTACTATGACGCAGTTCTTCTGGAGAGCCATGGCGCTCTGACCTGGTCTACAGACCTTCTCGCCGCATATATGAAGATGGAATCCGTGGAATTCTATGCACAGCTTCTGTATCAGTCAAAGCAGCTGGGCGGCCCCAAGGAATTTGACAAGGCCACTGTTGAAAAGCTGTACGAGATCAGAAGGAAGATGGGACTTGCCGGCAAACATCCCGCAAATCTGTGCCTTAACAAGGACGGACTCAATTGCCATAACTGCGGAGGCGCATGTTCTTCACATATCCCGGGAATGCCCGAGAACAGCCTCAGCGTTCACGGCAGCACCGATATGACAGTGGACAACAGAGCCCAGAGCCCTGAGGTGATCGCAGAGATCACAAAGAAGGTTCTTGAGAGACTTGGCAAATAATAAAAGGTGAGATGATCCTCCGGCAAGGTATCCGGACTGCAGCCCGGATTCGCCGGAAGAGCATAAGCTCAGAGACTGAAAAGAGAGGAAACGTATGGAGTTAAATGAGAGCATGGTCCGGAACGTGGTTCAGGAGGTCATGGCCAGAATGCAGATAGACGGAGCTTCCCAGGGTATGCATGGTGTGTTTGGGACCATGGAGGAAGCCATCGCTGCTTCAAAAAAAGCCCAGAAAGTGATCCGCGATATGACCCTGGATCAGAGGGAAAAGATCATTTCAAACATAAGAAAAGCCACCCGTGAAAATGCGGAGATCATAGCCCGCATGGGAGTTGATGAGACAGGAATGGGGAATGTGGGGGACAAGATCCTGAAGCATCTCCTGGTGGCGGATAAAGTTCCCGGCACCGAAGACATTACAACAGAGGCGGTTTCAGGTGACAGAGGACTCACCCTGGTGGAGATGGGACCCTTTGGCGTTATCGGCGCCATAACCCCCGCCACAAATCCCAGTGAAACAGTGCTTTGCAATACCATGGGAATGCTGGCCGGAGGGAATTCGGTGGTGTTCAACCCCCACCCCAACGCAGTCAAGACCACCATATTCACCATCGATATGGTAAATAAGTGCTCACTTGAGGCAGGGGGACCTGACAATATAGCCTGTACCGTGGAAGTGCCCACCCTTGACACCAGCTCGGTGATGATGAAGTCGCCTGATATTCAGTTACTGGTGGCTACAGGAGGACCCGGAGTTGTGACCGCCGTCCTTTCATCCGGTAAGAGAGCCATCGGCGCAGGAGCAGGAAATCCGCCCGCGCTTGTCGATGAGACTGCAGACATTGCCAAGGCCGCCCAGGATATCGTAAACGGCTGTACCTTTGACAACAATCTGCCCTGCATAGCGGAAAAAGAGATCGTGTGTGTGGACAGTGTTGCGGATGAACTTATGCATCACATGATAGCGGAACAGAACTGTTACCTGGCGCCCAAGGAAGTCCAGGACAAGCTTTCTGCTACGGTCATGGATGAAAAGGGAAGGCTTAACCGCAAGTGTGTCGGAAGAAGCGCAAAGAAACTTCTCTCCATGGTTGGCGTGGATGTACCGGACAATATCCGCTGCATAGTTTTTGAGGGCGAGAAGGAACATCCCCTCATCACCACGGAACTGATGATGCCTATCCTGGGGCTTGTGAGAGTCAGGGACTTCGAAGAGGGGCTGAAGACTGCCGTGTGGCTTGAGCATGGAAACAGGCACAGTGCCCACATCCACTCAAAAAATGTGGATCATATCACAAGATATGCCAGAGCCATAGACACAGCCATAATCGTTAAGAACGGCCCCAGTTATGCAGCCCTTGGTTTTGGAGGCGAGAGCATCTGCACCTTCACCATAGCCAGCAGGACGGGCGAAGGCCTGACCAGCGCCAAGACATTTACAAAGAAGAGAAGATGCGTAATGCAGGATTATCTCTGTATCAGATGATATGTTTTCCTGCTGAGGCGGTTGGATCCCGGACCTGAAACGGGAGAAGATCACCGAAAGGCAAAACTGCAGAAAGGAAAAATAAATGGATCAGTCAAATATTGAAGAAATCGTAAAACAGGTATTGTCGGCAATGTCTGACGGCAGTGTGGGTTCATATTCACAACCTGCCGCAGCTCCCACAGCCGGAAGCATACCGAAAACCGCTCATGTTGCTTTCCTTACATCCCTTAAGCACTTCGATGTAAAGGAGTATCCCATACCTCCCGTTGGAGATGGAGATATCCTGGTTAAGGTTGAAGGCTGCGGGGTCTGCGGAACGGATGCCCATGAGTATTCCAGAGATCCCTTCGGACTCATCCCCGTGGCTCTCGGACATGAGGGCACGGGAACCATAGTGGCCATGGGAAAGGATGTTAAAAAGGACAGCGCCGGAAAAGATCTGCATATAGGCGATAAGGTTGTCACTTGCATGATCTTCCACGACGATCCGGAGATAACGGTTTATGATCTCAACAAACAGAATGTCGGCGATGCAGATGTATACGGGCTTTTGCCTGACGATGACAATCATCTGAACGGATGGTTCTCGGATTACATCTTCGTGAGAAAGGGATCCACCATATTTAACGTAAGCGACATGGATCTGGATTCCAGGATACTGATCGAACCCGCAGCAGTTCTCATTCACGCTGTTGAGAGAGCAAAATCCACAGGCATCCTGAGATTTGCCAGCCGCGTGTGCGTGCAGGGCTGCGGCCCCATAGGCCTCCTGTGCATAGCTGTTCTCCGCACCATGGGCGTGAACAACATAGTGGCTGTGGACGGAAATCCCGCAAGACTTGATTTTGCAAAGAGGCTCGGAGCAGACAACACAGTTAACTTTGCGGATTATCCCAACGGCATCGAAGAACTGACTGCCGGGGTGAAGAACGCATTCGGCGGACATCTGGCAGACTTCGCATTCCAGTGTACCGGCAATCCCAAGGCCCACAGCAATATCTACAAGTTCATAAGGAACGGCGGCGGGCTTTGCGAACTTGGATTCTTCGTAAACGGCGGAGATGCCACCATCAACCCTCATTTTGATATGTGCTCCAAGGAGATAACCCTTGTGGGCTCATGGGTATACACGCTGAGAGATTATGTGAACACCTTTGAGTTCCTGAAGAGAGCAAAGGCCATAGGGCTTCCGGTGACTGAGCTCATCACCCACAAGTATCCCCTTGAACAGATAAATGAGGCTCTGGAGATGAACCTTTCTCAGAAGGGCCTTAAGATAGCCGTGATGGCAAACGGAAACTGATATGAACAACGAAGCGGTTGGAATGTTGGAGGTTTACGGCCTTGTGACTGCCTTTATGTGTGCTGATGCAGGCTGCAAAGCAGGGAATGTATGGCTTGAACCCTTCGACAAAAATAAACCCAAGAATCCTGACGAACTTCCCGTTCCCCTTCTGGTGATGGTGAAATTCAGGGGAAGTGTGGCGGATGTGACAGAGGCCATGGATGCTGCAGTCAGGAAAGCGGAAGCCATGACGGGCTGGGTACAGAAGTTCATTATCCCGAGCCCGACGGATGATACAGTGAAGATGTTGAAGATCTCCGCTTTTGATAAGCGGTGAGGAAACGGAGGAAAATTATGTCATACGAAGCTTTAGGTTTGATCGAAACCAGGGGATTGACTGCAGCAGTTGAGGCAGCCGATGCCATGACAAAGGCCGCAGAGGTCAGACTCATCGGAACCGAGAAGATAGGTTCCGGACTGGTGACTGTCATGGTGAGAGGCGATGTGGGAGCTGTCAAGGCTTCTGTTGAAGCAGGGGCATCCAATGCATCCAGGCTGGGAGAGCTGGTGGCATCCCATGTGATACCCAGGCCTCATGAAGACGTTGAAAAGATACTTCCCACAGTATAAGTAAATTGATAAGGAACAGGGACTTTTAAATGGACAGAGCATACGGATTTCTGGAAATAACGGGTGTGACAGCCGCCGTTGATGCATTGGATATAATGCTGAAAACAGCCGGGGTCAGTTTTGAAAGCTGGGAACGGAAACTGGGCGGCAGGCTTGTGACTATTATCATAAGCGGTGAGGTGGCGGCCTGTACTGAGGCCATCGAAAATGCGGCGTCAAAGGCGGTGAAGAAGCCGGTATCCACCGGAGTTATGGCAAATCCCCACGATGAGATCGCAAAGCTTGTGAAGGTCAGCCGCAGCCGCTGGGAAAAACAGTGGAAGGAATACCTGGCAGATTCCGGGAACAAGGGAAGTTCAGGAGAAGAGTCCGATGGCGATCAGGATCAGAGCTATCTGTACACAGTATAGTTCTGGGAAAGGGATCCTGCTCCGGTGAGGACAGGGTCAGGACACACAGTGATATCTGGACACGGAATGACCGTGAGAGATATAGAGACATTCATGAACGATCAGATTTAGTTTAAGGAGGAAAAAACTATGACACAGGAAGCTTTAGGATTGGTTGAGACCAGAGGACTTGTCGCATCTATCGAGGCGGCTGACCAGATGTGCAAGGCAGCTAATGTCACGCTCATCGGCTCAGAGAAGATCGGTTCCGGACTGGTGACCGTTATGGTCCGCGGAGATGTGGGCGCAGTCAAGTCAGCAGTTGAGGCAGGCGGAGAGGCAGCAGGAAGGCTTGGAGAGCTGGTGGCACAGCACGTTATTCCTCGTCCTCACAATGATGTGGAAATGATCCTTCCGAAGGTAAAATAAAAAGGGGCATAAGTCTTGAACAGAGATGAGATAGAACTTATTACAAGGCTCGTCGCGGAGACGATATCGGAGGCATCTGAGCAGAGCAGCGGATATGTCGTGCCGATCGGTGTATCGGCAAGGCATATCCATCTGACCCAGAGTGATCTGGAAGTGCTTTATGGCCCGGGTTATCAGCTCACCAAGAAAAAAGACCTGATGGGTGGTCAGTTCGCGTCAAACGAAATGGTCACCATCGTAGGCCTGAAACTGAGAGCCATAGAGAATGTCAGGATCCTGGGACCTGTGAGAAAAACTTCCCAGGTGGAGATCTCGGCAACAGATGCCATAAAACTCGGGGTCAAAGCGCCGCTGCGGGAGTCGGGAGATACTGCAGGGTCAGCCCCTATAGCACTTGTTGGACCTAAGGGAGCGCTTTATCTGAAGGAAGGCTGTATCGTGGCTGCGCGTCACATACACATGTCTCCTGCAGACGCTCAGGCGGCAGGCGTCCACGATGGCGACTATGTTTCGGTGAGAGTTGAAAACGAACGAGGCACAGTGTTCAACAAATGCAAGATCCGTGTCAGCCCGGAGTTTACTCTGGAGATGCATATAGACACGGACGAAGCCAATGCGGCAGGCATAAAGCAGGGTGATACCTGTGTGATCGTAAATAACAGTATCTGCGGCTGAGTTTCAGGAGAAATCTTAAATGATCGTCGGAAAAGTTATAGGAAGCCTTATATCAACCAGAAAGAGCCAGAACCTTGTGGGTAATAAATTCATGATCGTGGAACCACTTCCCATCATGAAGATGAACTCGGGATGTCTGGTTGCGATCGATAATATAGGAGCCGGAATAGGAGAGACTGTGCTGGTGGCAACAGGCAGCTCAGCCAGGATCGGGTCCGGCTCCGGCGATTCGCCGGTGGATGCGGCAATAGTGGGAATCGTTGATGAAGAAAACGAATTCCTGACAAGGCTTAAATAATGGATATAAAAGAACTGACAAATATAATCAAAGAGAATGGCGTAGTGGGCGCCGGCGGAGCCGGATTCCCCACATATGCCAAACTGGACAGCCGTGCTGACACGATTTTGCTGAACTGCGCGGAGTGCGAGCCTCTGCTCAAACTCCACAGGCAGCTTTTGGCAGTTCACGCAGATGAGATACTGGGCACCTTCAGTCTCATTGCCGATACTCTCGGGGCTGAGCGGGGCATAATAGGGATAAAGGCTGATTACAAAGAGACCCTCAGATGTGTGGAGGGATGCATAGGCCGGTATCCCAAATTGTCCGTACACAAGCTTCCCGGAGCTTATCCTCAGGGTGACGAGGTGGTCCTTATTTACGAGACCACCGGAAGGGTGGTAAACCCCGGAGGTCTCCCCATTGAGCAGGGCGTTGTGGTATTCAACGTGGAAACGGTCTACAACGTATACAGGGCCATGCAGGAAAAGACGCCGGTTGTAGACAAACTGGTGACTGTGGTGGGCGAGGTGGAACACCCGGTGACGGTGAGAGTTCCCCTTGGCATGAAGCTTTCCGATGTGGTGTCCAGGGCAGGAAACATCACCACCAAAGATCCGGTGTATCTGGTTGGCGGTCCCATGATGGGACGGATCGGAAAACCGGAGGATCCTGTGACAAAGACCACCAATGCTTTACTTATCCTGCCTTCGGATCACAAGCTTATCCTTAAGATGACTGCGGGGGTGGCCATAGATATGAAGAGGGCCGCGTCCGTGTGCTGTCAGTGCAGGACCTGTACGGATATGTGTCCCCGTTATCTGCTGGGACATCCCATAGAACCTCACAAATTTATGAGAAGCGCAGCCAATATGGATGTTCAGGATACCAGCGTGTTTATGGACACATTTTTCTGCTCATCCTGTGGGACCTGCGAATTGTATGCCTGTCCCCAGGGGCTTTCCCCCAGGACACTGATAGCTGCCTGCAAGAACGGGCTCAGGAGCAACGGGATCAAACCCGAGAAAGGCATCAAACCCCGCCCCGTAAATCAGGACAGGGAATACAGGAGAGCTCAGGAAGGAAGGCTGACTGCAAGACTGGGGCTCACGGATTACGATCTCCCTGCCCCCATGGATGAAAGTGTTCAGAAGTCAGGCCGGGTGGTGATCAGACTGAGCCAGCATATAGGCGCGCCGGCGGTTGCCTGTGTGAAGACAGGAGACAGAGTCAGGAGAGGACAGAAGGTGGCGGAACCCGGACAGGGTCTTTCCGTTCCCATTCACGCTTCCATTGACGGGGTGGTCTCTGAAGTGACACAGTCCCATGTGGTGATCGAGGACAGATGACAGCTGGAAAGTGATCAGGCCAAGAGCCATAAATATGAAAATCCATAAGTGTGAAATTACAAAGTATGACAACAAAAGGTTTGGAATACGTTTTGATAATATATAGTTCGAAAGAATAGTTTAAAAACAGAAGATCCGAAAATACAGACTTCGAATTTATAAAGGGAAAAAGAGATGAACAGAGCCATTGGTCTCATAGAATTTAATACCACACCCTCGGGGATCCTGGCCGCGGACAGGATGGTGAAGACTGCGGAGGTACAGCTTTTGGAGGCCCAGACCGTGTGCCCGGGCAAATACATTGCCCTTATCGCAGGAAATCTCAGCGCCGTAAACACTGCGGTGGAAAGCGCTGTAAGGGATCCGGGAGGACACTGCATAGACAGTTTTGTGCTTGGGAATCCCCACGAATCCATATTCCCTGCCATATATGGCTCATCTGACGTAAAGGAAGTGAATGCTCTCGGAATATTCGAGACATACGATGCGGCTTCTGCCATCGTGGCGGCTGATATGGCTGCAAAGACTGCAATTGTGGATCTGATCGAACTCAGGATCGCAAAGGGCATGTGCGGAAAATCATTTTTTGTGATAACCGGTGAGGTAGCGGCCTGTACGGAAGCCATAAATAAGGCCAAAACCCAGATCCAGGACGGGGGGATGTACTTGGACAGCACCGTCATACCAAACCCTGATCCTCAGATAATAAGGTCGGTGCTTTGATACAGAGCGCAGGACGTATAAGGAGAAGGAGCAGCGACCGGATGCTTGCGATAGAACGCAGAAACCGGATCATTGAAAAGCTCCAGGAAGACAGGCGGGTGGTCGTCAGCGATCTGGCCACCACCTTTAAGGTCTCTGAAGAGACCATCAGAAGAGACCTGGAGCGTCTGGACAAAGACGGCATTGCAAAGAAGAGCTATGGCGGCGCTATTGTCAATGAAGGATTGAACATAGATCTCGATCTTCCTTTTAATGTCAGAAGGAAGAGAAATATTCCCGGAAAACAGATCATAGCGCGCCTGGTGGCAGACATGGTTGAAGACGGAGACTTCCTCATGCTGGATGCCAGTTCCACAGCGGTATTCATCGCAAAGGCGCTTAAAAATAAAAAGAAAGACCTGACGATCGTGACAAACTCCATAGAGATACTGCTTGAACTCTCGGATATAGAGGGCTGGAATGTGATCTCCTCCGGAGGCACACTTAAAGGGGGGTATCTTGCTCTGGTGGGGCCCCAGTCCATAGACGGCATTTCCTCCTACAACGTGGAGAAGTCATTTTTTTCCTGTAAAGGAATAGATCCCAAACGTGGTATCACGGAGGGCAATGCATTTTTTGCCGAGACAAAACTGGCAATGATGTATTCCTCCAGGACCAGGATACTCACTGCGGATTCCTCAAAATTTAACAGCATCGGTTTTTCAAAGGTGTGCGATCTGAAAGAACTGGACACTATTGTGACCGATCAGAAGCCCGGCGATATGTGGATGGAACTCTTTGACAGATACAGGATCAGGGTTGTCTGTCCGGAGGTTAAGTGATATGGGAACCTGCGTTATCTGTTTTGCCAACAATAAAGGGGGCAGCGGAAAGACCACAACCTGCGCAAACACAGGCTCCGCTCTGTCGCTTATGGGCAGAAAAGTCCTGCTGATAGACGGGGATATGCAGATGAACCTCACGCTTTCTTTCTTCGGTGAGGACGATGTGCTTGAGTTTGCAGAGAGCGGAAGGACAGTTTACGAAGCAATCGTAAAAGAAGAGGATCTTTCCTCATACATAAGAAAGACAGATGACGAAAATATAGACGTGATCCCTGCATCCACTCTTTTGACATCCATAGAAATGGATCTTTTTACGAAGATCAGACGGGAATTTTTGCTCTCAAGGCTGCTTAAGAAAGTGAAGGACAGCGGCGATTACGATTATATACTGATAGATGCGCCACCCACTTTGGGGAATTGGGTGATGAACATACTCATTGCGTCAGACCGGGTGATGATCCCGGTGGAAGCCACGCCCTGGGGACTTTTCGGGCTGGCGAATATGACCGATTTCATAGGAAGAGTGCAGGAGATCGCTCCCGGACTGGATATACTGGGCATCGTGGTCACAAAGGCGGATGAGAGAAAAAATTATTACAAACAGATGCGCGAGACTCTTTCAGAACTGGATGAGATCCATGTGTTTGAAAGTGTGATCCATGTGGACAGTTCTGTGGAGTGGGCGCAGGACGCCAGCAGCACTGTTGTAAAATACAAAAGATCATCAAGAAGCGCAAAGGAATACATGCAGCTTGCAAAGGAGGTAGATGGATTATGTCAGTAGGAAAGGAAAGCATAAAGAGGGTTTCGGGATCCAAAAGCAAAAAGACCGCATCAGAGAGCGCAAAGCCTGCTGCAAAGGCGGTTGCAGCAAAGGCAGCGTCAAAGCCTGCAGCCGGGGCTTCCGCAAAAGCATCCGGGAAGGCAGCAGTTAAAAAGACGGCGGCAGATACCGCAGGAAAGGCTAAAAAAGCTCCCGTTTCAGAGGAGCAGCCTGTTGTAAATACCGGCGTTATGATCCCCATGCCTGAGACTGTAAGGGTCATGTCAAATCTTATCTGCGATATACCCACATATCTCCTTTGATCAGAGAGAAACCTCAGATCCTCTCATGATCGATATAGACATACAAGCATGGAATACAAATTGGAATTCAAATAAGGAATTCAAATAAGGAATTCAAGTAAGGAATTCAAATAAGGAATTAAAATAGGGAAAAACAGTTATCCCCCGGAGATCATCAAATCCGGGGGATATCATTATGTCCTTATTTATCTGCGTCCCTTTGCCTGATCTTATCTGCCTGTTCCGGTCTTCAGGAGAGTTGCCGGCCCGGAGCAAGCTTCAGGAGGTGCCTCAGAATTTAAAATTGTCCACGATCTCTGCCAGCTCTCTTGCGGTAGACTGCTGGTCTGTAGCCAGCTGGGCCACAGATTCTATGGCGTTTGAAACGCTGCCAATGGAATCATTTACATCGCTGCTGTGGGCTGCGGTATCCTGGGTGCTCTCTGCGATGTTCTGGACTGCATAGTTGACCTCGTCCATAGTGCTCTTTATGGAATTGGCCATCTCAAGGATGCGGGCGGAAAAGTCATCGAAGAGATTTGCATCGTCCCCGTACTGCTTTCCGATGCCGGTGAATTTGTCGTAATCCGGGGTAACCGTGTCTGTCACAAAGCTGAGAAGCTTGTTTGAACCCTCGGAAAGGTCTGAGAAGGCGCCCTGTATGTCCGATACGGTGTCCTGTATCTGCTTGACAGCCGCTGCGGTATCCGTGGCCAGCTTGTTTATCTGCTGAGCCACCACGGCAAAGCCTCTTCCCGCTTCCCCGGCCCTTGCCGCTTCTATCGAAGCGTTGAGTGAAAGGAGATCGATCTCGCTTGCGATATTCGAGATGGCATCGGCCATGTTTTTGATCTCATTTACGACCTCTGCTTTGGCAGTGGCCGCTTTTATCTCGGTCTCTCTCTCTTTTGCTATGGAGATCGCGCTTTCATAGGCTTTCCTGCTGTCCTCCTGGACCTGGCGTGCCCTGGATGAGATCTCCTTTGCTTCTTTCTTTATCTCTGAACTGCTGCTTGCCAGCTGCTGCACGGAGGTGTTTACCTCAGTGACTGAAGCGGAAACTTCCTCGGTGGCGGCGCTGGAATTCATCATTGCCTCGTTGACTGCGGATACATTGCTCTGTATCCTGGAGAACTCTGCCGCCAGTTCTTCGCTCATGGCGCCTAAAGTGGAGGAAGCATCGCTGATATTTGTGGCTTCCGTTGAGATCTTCTTTATTATACCGCTGTTGTTGCCGTACATCTCATTTAAGGATTCGCTCATCTCTCCGATCTCATCGTTCCTGCTGATGTCCAGAGGAGCGACGGAGAAATTGCCCTTTGAAAGCTCAACTGCGAATTCGTCCACCTTCTTGACCGGATTTGCGATGGACCTGGCAAAGAGGAAGACCAGGATGACGCTGACTATGACTCCGATGATACAGATGGGCACCGTGGTACGGGTCATATTCATGGCGGGAGCCTTTATTTCCGAAAGAGGCATCTCTATTATGAGCTTCCAGTTAACTTCCGGGATGGTGGTGTAATATACATTCATCTGTCCCTGAGAACCCTTGTATGAGGTCTCGCCCTTTTCACCGGACAGTACAGTGGAGGCGATCTGGGAAATGCTGTCTTTGTCCGACGCGATATCCATGCCGGATTCCACCTTTTCCTGATCCTTCGTATATATATAGGCTCCGCCTGAGGTCAATAAGATGGCGTTGTCGTTTGTTCCCACTTTTATGGATCCGATGATGTCACTTATGGTTCCCAGGCTCATATCGACGGTTATGCATCCGATGTAGGAGCCTTCTTCGTTAAATATCGGGGCAGAACATGAGGCCATGACAGAGTCGCTGGCGGGATCGTAATAGGGATCCGTTATGGTGGCATTCAGGGTTGTGATCTTGGCGGCATTGGTGTAATACTCCTGGGAGAAATAATCGTATTCCGCGTTTGAATATTCCCAGTCTTCCACGATGTTATCGCCGTCCCTGTACCAGTAGGGACCTACGTATTTTTCACCGGCATATTTTTTGTCACCTGTGTAAACGGACGGTTCAAACCAGATTCCTGAACCCAGTATCAGGTCATTTGATCTTACGGTATCTCCGAAGAGTTTGGCATAGGATGCCATATCGGTGGTCTTGTAGGTGTTTCCCACAAAGATTGACAACTCTTCTGCGGTCATGCGGACAGATTCAAGTTTCGCATCCACGTCATTGGCATTTTTGGCCAGTTCGGCGTTCATATACCGGGATGTCTGCTCCAGTATGGCATTCTGGGCGAGCAGTCCGCTTACAAGAGCGATCACATTTGCCACGATGATCACAATGGGCAGGATCACCAACAGCATCTTTACCTGTAGCGACAACCCTTTTTTTCCGGATTTCATATGAGGGATCTCCTTTCATCGGCGTCAGAAGACAAAATCTTCTGAAGACTGAACATGGCTGATTACAAGGGCATCATATCATTTTGTAAAAATACAAGTAAAGGACATATTTAGTTGATGTTGCTTTTTTTCGTACTGTTTTTATCGTTTTATTTACAGATTTTTATAAAAACGCCGAATTTGACCTGATGTTGTGGATGAAATATTTGAAGAGATGAAAAAAGTGGCACCCCGCAATTTATTTCCGTGGTACCACTCTCAAGGGTTTTTAATTGTCTAAATTAAATATGAGGTCACCAGTCTGAATCCCAGTCGGTGTCGTTGCTGTCCCAGCCACCCCAGTCGTAATCATCGTAGTCGTCATCCCAGTCGTCCCAAAAACCATTGTCGTAATCATAGTCGTCATCATCGTCATCGCTGCTGTAGCTTTTTGTGGTAAAGTCTTCGCTGTTGTCCGCCCTGTAATCCCCAAATGTATATACCTGATCCCCGTAGGTGAATTCAAACTCTTCTTCATCGGCGCTGTAATCGGACCATTTTGAATCCTCGGAGATCTCCGGGGCATCTGTTTTATACCAGTAGTCATCGTAGTCGTTATAGCCATACCATCCGTTTGTGCTGTCGTAATAGTAGTATGAGTCATCGGCATTGTAATAGCCGGAAACAGGGGAGGGGTCCAGGATAATGGCAACCAGTATCAGCACAAAGATCAGCACCACATACGTGCTTAAGGAGGTAAGCCTCTTGTAAATAAAAGATTTTATGTCGTCAGGATCTATGCCGGATCTCTTCTGTCCTCCACCTCCTTTTGAGGAAGAGGGTTTGCTTCCTTTTTTCTTTACGTGGCCTCCCGCTATCTGTTGGGAGATCTCGGTTTTAAGCTTCTGATAGATCTCATTTACGGCATAGGCTTCGTCCTTGCCGCGGTAACGGACAGCACGGTTGCCATCGGCTTTATTTTTGTAGACAACATACATGCCCTCGTCATCCTTGAAGAGACCGAAGGCTTTCGGACCCTTGTAGTCTTCGCCTATAAAGAATCTCATTTTTTCGAGGGGCATATTTCTGGCTCTGCAGTAAGCCCTGAGTTCTTCGATCGTTTTGGGCTCACGGTTTGCCGTGCGGTTTACGTGGGCGTTGGGGGCTCCGCAAAAGGGACATTTTTCATCGGTATCTTTTATGATATTGTCACAAAAGTCGCATTTTATTTCCATGGTGGTCTCCTGTGTTCAGCTGTTATCTTCGCTCCCTGTTTTCAGACTCTGCTTTCGGGATATGCTGCCATTCCCTGTTTTCAGACTCTGCTTTCGGTTGGGTTTTCATTTCCTGTTTACAGGCTGTGTTTTCAAGCCTGCTGCCATTTCCTGTTACAGCACCTGTTTTTTGAGCCCGGTGTTATTCCCCGGTTTCAGCCCGGGGCTTTTCATGTGGGATCAGGACGCATCTGAAAACGATCTCAGGTAAAAATATTAGCACTCTTAAAAAAACATAACAACCTTCGGCTTTCATACCGGTGATGTTTTTGGTACAATATACCGATATGACCGATCTCTTATTACGATTCTGCGCCTTTACCGGTCTTAAGTAACAGATGATCACAGATGAGCGAGGATTACAATGGTTCCATTTGATGAAGAAGGTTTTAAGGAGTATATGAGGGGCGAGGGAGCCCGGTGGTGGAAGGAACACGTTGTCAGGTCCTCATTTGATTCCTTTGACGGCAGGCCCCAGGGGTATGTGAAAGCTGCAGGAGGTGACGGAAATAAGGTCCTGGTGATCCTGCACGGTTTCGTGGAATATGCGGATAAATACCATGAGGTCATATATGATATGTGGGAACACGGTTACACGGTGTACCTCCTGGAACTCAGGGGCCACGGCTATTCCTGGAGGAGCGTCCCTGAGATCGACCGCGTGGATATAGATACCTTTGATACATATGTGGCCGATGTCAAGTGCTTTATGGATACAGTGGTCGAAAAGGAATACCCGGATTCTTTGAAACATGTGTTATGCCACTCCATGGGTGGTACTGTGGGAACCCTGTTTTTGGAAAAATATGGGGACTATTTCAAAAAAGCAATCCTGATCTCCCCCATGTTCAGGATAAGATTTGGAGATGCCGGCGGATGCCAGGTGAAAGCCCTTTTTTCCATGGCTGAATTCATGAAACTGGAAAACAGGCTGCTGCCGGGACAAAAGAGATTTTCGGAAATGGGGTATGACTTTGAAAACTCCTGTGATACATCGGAAGAACGTTATAAATATGATCTGACACTCAGGATAAATGATAAACATTTTCATTTGTCCGGCGGAAATTTCAGATGGGGAAGAGCCGCAGTAAAAGCCATGGCGGATGTTGTAAAGCCCGAAAATGTGAAAAAGATCAAGATCCCGGTTCTTCTGTGCAGAGCCGGATTGGAAGATGTGGTGGACAGCTCGGGATTTGACGACTTTTCTTCCCTGTGTCCGGATATACGGGATGTGATGTTCAAGAATGCCAAGCATGAGATATTTAACAGCAGATCAGATACCCTTGAGATCTTTTACAGGGAGCTGTTCAGTTTTCTGGATGCA
The DNA here is from genome assembly GCA_024695225.1 of Lachnospiraceae bacterium. Lineage (GTDB taxonomy): Bacteria > Bacillota > Clostridia > Lachnospirales > Lachnospiraceae > JAEELB01. Next base: position 28,032 of record JAILIO010000030.1, on the reverse strand, counting down.
TGACTTCCCTTTGAATCACTAAAGTAGTACAATGGAAAAGTTAATTTGTGCTGTGGGCTGACCATATGTGCAGCAAAATATCATCAGATACATCGGGCTGACCACATGAACAGTGGGATATCCGTTTGCAAGGCGGTACGATCTGAGTACAGCAGCATAAGATACAGAAAAGACAGAGATAAGGGTACGAATCAGGGTACGAATCAGGATACGGAGGAAGAGATGATCAGAGTCGGCATAATGGGAGCCGCCGGATATGCGGGTTCGGAGCTTATAAGGCTTTTGTCCGGACACCCGAAAGCAGAGATCAGATGGATAGGATCCAGGACGAGAGAGGGGGAACCTTTCCATAAAATATACGGAAACATATACCGGATAGTGGATCTGGAGTTCACAGGAAGTGAACTGCAGGAGCTTTCCAAGGATACGGATGTCATTTTCACAGCCACGCCCCAGGGTTATGCTGCATCCGTGGTGAATGACGAATTGCTTAAGAATGTCAGGATAATAGATCTCTCCGCAGACTTCCGGCTTAAGGATGTGGATGTCTACGAAAAGTGGTACAAGATAGAACATAAATCTCCAAAGTATCTTTCGGAGTCGGTTTACGGTCTCTGTGAACTTTACAGGGAAAAGGTGAAAGACGCCAGGATACTGGCAAACCCCGGGTGTTATACAACTTGTTCCATCCTTTCCTGTTATCCTCTTGTGAAAGAGGGACTGATCGACCCCGACACATTGATAATAGATGCGAAAAGCGGGACTTCCGGGGCAGGCCGGGGGCTGAAGGAAGGGAATCTGTTCTGCGAGGTAAATGAGAACATAAAAGCCTACGGTGTGACCACACACAGGCATACTCCGGAGATAGAGGAGCAGCTTTCGTACGCCGCCGGGCGCAGTATAATGATCAATTTTACACCTCACCTGGTCCCCATGAACCGGGGGATACTGGTGACTGCCTACGCAAGCCTTAAAAAGGACAGTAACGGCAATGTGCCCGATGCGGATGAGCTTATAAGTGTATATGAAAAGTATTACGGGGATGAACAGTTTATCAGGGTCCTGCCCAAGGGGGTCTGCCCCGAGACCAGATGGGTCGAGGGCAGCAATTACACGGATATAGGCATCGCAGTGGACAAGAGGACCGGTCGCGCCATCATGATGGGAGCCCTGGACAATCTGGTGAAGGGGGCCGCCGGGCAGGCAGTCCAGAACATGAATATCATGTTCGGCCTTCCCGAAAATACCGCCCTTGAGGCAGCTCCGCTGTTCCCGTGATGGAAGGTAGTGTGAAAATAAGGGAGATGACATTGGGGGATTACCCCGGGGTCAGGGCTCTCTGGGAAAGCATAAAGGGCATGGCCATCAGGAGCATGGATGATTCCGAGGAGGGCGTAAAGCGGTTTCTTGAGAGAAACCCCGGCACATCCGTGGTGGCAGTGGATCAAAAAAAGGACGATATGATAGTGGGAGCCATCCTCTGCGGAAATGACGGACGGGAGGGAAGACTCTACCATGTCTGCGTCGCCGAAGCATACAGAAGGCAGGGCATAGGCCGGCAGATGGTGACGGAGTGCGCGGATAAACTCAAGAAACTTAAGGTAAATAAGATCTCTCTTGTGGCATTTTCCGACAACAATGTGGGAAATGAGTTCTGGCATGACACGGGCTGGAGAGACAGGGGGGACTGTAACTGTTACGATCTGGTGCTGAATGAAAATAACCTGATCAGGATGAACCGAGAATAAAGGGCTTTAGTGCGGGTACAGGCGCACCGGTCCGGGATGGAGTGAAAGATGAATCAGAAAGAAATGGATACAGCGTTGGAGAAGGCAAAGACACTTGTGGAGGCCCTTCCCTACATCCGCAAATTCAACAGAAAGATCGTAGTCATAAAGTACGGCGGGTCTGCCATGAAGACAGACGACTTAAAGAACAGCGTTATAGAAGACGCGATACTCCTTAAACTGGTGGGTTTTAAGCCTATAATCGTCCACGGCGGAGGCAAGGAGATAAGTCAGTGGGTCGAGAAGACCGGAGGAAAGAGTACCTTCGTAAACGGATTCAGGGTTACGGACAGCGATACCATGACAATAGCGGAGATGGTGCTGAACCGTGTAAATAAGGAACTGGTCACAAAGATCGAATCCCAGGAGGTCAAGGCCGCCGGTATAAGCGGCAAGGACGGCGGGCTCCTGAGGGTACAGAAGAAGATGCCCGACGGTCAGGACATAGGCTATGTGGGAGATATCAAATTAGTGGATCCGGAGATCCTTTTCGACCTTCTGGAAAAAGATTTTCTTCCGGTGGTATGCCCCATAGGCTTTGATGACAATTATGAAACCTACAATATAAATGCCGACGACGCAGCCTGCGCCATAGCAACCGCTGTGGGGGCGGACAAGCTTGTATTCCTCACGGACATAGGCGGTCTCTACAGGGATCTGAACGATGAAGACACGAAGATATCCAGACTCACTGTTTCAGAAGCTGAAGAACTGATAGACAGCGGGATAGTGGGGGGAGGAATGCTCCCTAAGATATCAAACTGCACTTCCGCCGTGAGAGCCGGCGTCAACAGGGTCCACATACTGGACGGCAGGATCCCTCACAGCATTCTTTTGGAGATCTTTACGGATCAGGGTATCGGAACCATGTTTTTCAGGGATGAGGACGCAGACCAGTTTAACAATCAGGAGGGATGAGACCTTTTCCGTAAAAAATGTTTAACAGGCGGAAATCCGGATCACACAGGGCCAAGGCGCATGATCGATGCGCTGTCAGGGCCAAAACACACAATTTGATACGCTGTTATTTATAAAAGAGTGTGTCGGACGCAGAACAGGAGATGGTTATGGAGATACAGGAATATATCGACGAAGCAGAACGGGATCTGCTGCACACATACAACCGCTATCATCTGGTGATAGACCGTGGGGAGGGAATGAACCTCTACGATATCGAAGGAAAGCGATATCTGGATTTTGTGGCAGGAATAGCGGTTTTCGCCCTGGGCTACGGGGTGAAAGAGTACAATGACGCCCTGAAAGAGCAGATAGATAAGGTTATACACACATCAAACTACTACTACAATGTGCCTGCCATCAGAGCCGCAAAAGCCCTGAAGGAAGTGAGCGGCATGGACAGGGTGTTCTTTACAAACAGCGGTGCCGAAGCTATAGAGGGACTTTTGAAGACCGCCCGCAAATACGGCTATCTGAGGGACGGGAAAACCGATCACGAGATCATTGCTTTGAATTCATCATTCCATGGCCGCACCTACGGTGCGCTTTCCGTCACCGGAAATGCAGCATACAGGGCAGCCTTCGCCCCCATGATCGGAAACATCCGGTTTGCGGATATGAACGATCTGGACAGCGTAAAGGCCCTTGTAAATGACAGGACCATCGCTGTGCTGTTCGAGACGGTACAGGGGGAAGGCGGGATAAGGCCTGCAAACGAGGAATTCATAAAGGGCGTGAGAGAACTCTGCGATGAGAATAACATGCTTATGATGCTGGATGAGATACAGTGCGGCATGGGCAGGACCGGCTATATGTTTGCCTGGCAGAAATTTGGCGTAAAACCTGACGCCATGGCTGTCGCAAAGGCCCTTGGCTGCGGAGTCCCGGTGGGTGCTTTCCTAATGAATGAGAAGACAGGGGCCAATTCCCTCAAGGCCGGTGACCATGGCACAACCTACGGCGGAAATCCCCTTGCCTGCGCAGCCGTATGCAAAGTGCTCGAACTGTTTGAACAGAAAGACCTCTTAAACCATGTGAGGGAGGTGACCCCTTACCTTGAAGAAAAGCTTGAGGGTATAAAGGACAGGTTTGATTTCATAAAAGAACGCAGAGGTTCCGGGCTTATGCAGGGGCTTGAATTTGACAGACCTGTGGGGCCTGTCATCGAGAAGTCCATATCGAAAGGCCTTATAGTGATAAATGCGGGAAAGAACGTTCTGAGATTTGTTCCTCCTCTCGTAGTTGAAAAGTCACATATTGATGAGATGGCAGATATATTGATCGAGAGCATACAGGAGACGCTGTGAAGAGATCCTCAGGCCTTTTAATATGGGTCCTGATCGCGGCTTTGTGCATAGGGGCGCTGACATTTGCAGGGGCAAAGGGGTTGATGCCTTCACACGCAGATACGGTAAGCGACAACAAAGCATCCCACATAGTCCTCAAGGAGAATGTAAAGCTCTGGTATACGGACAGTGACCTTACAAATCTCCTGGAGAGCGCGGCCGTAAAGTACAATTCTGAAAGCGGCAGACAGGAGAGGATAGTGCCGGTGCTGTCTGAGGAGAGCGATTTTGTAAAGGCTGTCTACGATGCCTCTGTGGAAGGCAAGGATTTTCCGGATGTCTTTGTGCTCAGCAATGATTCCTTTGAAAAAGCTTATCTTTCGGGACTTGCATGGGAGATACCTGTTGAAGAGACCGACAGTTTCATGGCCAGATACCCCTCAAGCGCTGTGAATGCAGTGACCTACAGGGACAGGATACTGGGATATCCCTGGTATTATGAGACTGCAGCCTTTATGTACAACCGGACATTTCTCATGGACTGGGCCGAGGACCGGATACTTATGGAGAGCACTTCGGAAACTGAGGAGGAGTCGGGAACTGCCGAGGAACTGAACGAAGCTACAGAGGTTTCTGAAGGTGAGGCAGAGACATATCTCAGGCAAAATCTTCCCTCATCCATAGAAGAACTGCTTTATTTTTCAAATATCTATAACGCTCCGGATTCTCTGGATGCAGTTTTTAAGTGGGATGTAAATGATATTTTCTACACCTATTTTTTCGCAGGGGCATCCCTCAACGTAGGCGGTGAGACCGGAGATGACCCTTCGGTCATGGACATATACAATGAAAACGCCATCCGTTCCCTCAACAGATTTCAGAGGCTGAATCAGTTCTTCTCCTTTGATTCCAGGGACGTGAGTTACGATCAGATCCTGGAGGATTTTATTTCCGGAAAGATCCTGTTCACAGTCTGCACTACTGATGCGGTGAAAGCCATAACCGATGCAAAGAAGGCCGGTACCTGTGAGTATGATTTCGGGTCCTCCGCCCTTCCTGACATTACCGCGGAAATAAAGGCCAGACCCCTGTCAGTCACCAATGCTCTGGTGATAAACGGCTACAGCGAAAAAACCGAAAATGCGAAAAATGTTATAGAATATCTCACCGGTCTTTCTGCGGATGATATGTACCGCGACAGCGGCAAGGCATCGGCCTCCATATCTGCCACCTTTTCCGATTCCGCAATGGATGGTTTCAGGACAAGCTATGTGGCCTCTGTCCCTGTTACAAAGATCGCCCAGACAGGGAATTTCAGGCTCAGGATGGAGGCTGCCATGATGAGGATCTGGGACGGTGAGGATCCAAACAGCGTTCTCATGGAATTGTCCACCGACATGAACAGGCAGACCGGAGCATCCTTTGAGGAACCCGAAAGGCTTGAGGTGGAAGAGGAGACTATCGGCATAGGAGAAAGTGACTAGTTGCCTTAAAGCATTTCCTGGGTTAAAATAGTATTTCAAGTGGGGTTCCCGTGGTCCGGAGATCGGAGAAGGAAATGAGATTTCGGAATGCGGGTGTTTATATTATCTGTTTATGTATGGCTTTTGAAGGTTTCGGACTTTCGGGCTGCACATCAAAGGCTGAACTGGTATCTGAGGCGTCTTCGGGGACCGTCATATTGGACGAGACTTGTACTGAAGTATCCACGGAGGAGACGGATGAAAAAGAAGAAACTGCAGAGCCGGGCAGTGTGTTTGTCCATGTGTGCGGCGCTGTTTCGAGACCCGGGCTTTATGAATTGCCGGCGGGCAGCCGTGTGTCGGCCGCTGTTGAGGCGGCAGGGGGCTTCGCCCGGGATGCGGACAGGGATTATATAAACCTGGCTGCTGTGCTGGCTGATGGGGTGAAACTGGATATACCCACAGAGGAAGAGAGCAGTGAGATGCTTAAGCAGAGTATGTCATCTTCCTCCGGGGATATCGCCGGAGCATTCGGATCGGAATCCGCAGGGATCGGCATCGTGACCCCGGACAACGGGCAGGCACCGGTAAACCTGAACACCGCAGGGGCTGAGGAACTGCAGTCTATAAGCGGTATCGGTCCTTCAAAGGCTGAAGCCGTGGTCAGATACAGGGAAGAACACGGACCCTTTACAGATACCTCAGAGATAATGAACGTAAGCGGCATCGGAACATCAACATATGAGAAAATAAAGGACAGGATAACGGTATAAGGGGTTTATATGAGCAGGATACTGGTGGTGGATGATGAAAAACTGATAGTGAAGGGCCTCAAGTACAGCCTTGAGCAGGATGGTATGCAGGTGGATACAGCCTTTGACGGGGAGGAAGCCTTAGAGAAGTTCTCATCCGGAGACTACGATCTTATGCTTTTGGATGTTATGCTGCCGAAACTGGACGGGTTTGCCGTGTGCCAGCGGATAAGGGAGGAGTCCAGGATGCCCATCATAATGCTCACCGCCAAAGGCGATGACATGGACAAGATCCTGGGACTTGACAACGGGGCGGATGATTACATAACAAAGCCCTTTAACGTTCTGGAAGTGAAAGCCAGGATAAAAGCGATCTTAAGACGAACTTCAGATTCAACGGATCACAGGACAAACGGCTCCATAACAGCCGGAGATCTGAAGATAGACCCGGAGAGCCGCAGGATCTTTGTCAAGGGCAAGGAGATCAGTCTGACGGCGAAAGAATTTGATGTACTGGAACTTCTGGTGTCAAATCCCGGCAAGGTCTACAGCAGGGTGGATCTTCTTCACACGGTGTGGGGCAAAGATTACCCCGGTGACGAGAGGACAGTGGATGTCCATATCAGGAGGCTCAGGGAAAAGATAGAGGAATCTCCTTCGGAACCCAGATATGTCCGGACAAAGTGGGGGGTTGGATATTACTTTGCCTGAAAATCTCAGGACTATCTGGAGAAAAGCTCTGCGCCGAACCCGCAGTCTGAGGCTCAGACTGTTCTTTGTCATTTTTTTCGTGGCACTGATCCCATGTGTCATAATGAGGCACGCTCTCACATCCAACTATATAGAACAGGCAGTTTCTGTCAGAAAATCCACCGTCACCAACCAGATGGAGACAATTGCGGCCCATCTGATCACATATAATTATCTGGAAGAAGGGGCCAGCGAGGTCATAGACGCTGAACTGGCTCAGATCAGTTCCCTTTACGACGGCAGGATCATAATAGTTGATCCGGAGCTTACGATCTTAAGGGATACCTATGATATCTCCACCGGGAAGACCATGATATCGGAAGAGGTCATAAGGGGACTCACCGAGGGGACAGGTTTTTCACAATACGATGCCAATAACGGATATATCGAGATAGTGACTCCCATAAAGAGCCAGCCCACCGGGAGTACTGTGACGGAATCCGGTGAGCAGACCGGCGTCACCGTTAACGGCGTTATGCTCACCTCCGTTTCCACCGATACCATCGTAGCCACAAGGGACAGACTGAATACCCAGGGAATAATCGTGGAGGCCCTTACCATCGTCATAGTGCTGAGCCTTGCGATCTTCCTGTCAGGCGCTTCCACTGAGCCCTTCCGCCGCCTTGCGGGGGAGATGCTGAATGTGAGAGCAGGTTACTCCAATGAGCCGATCCATATAAACAACACCCTTGAAACCCAGCAGATATGTGATTCCTTCAACACTGTGCTGGAGAGGGAAAAGGTGCTTGACGATTCCAGGGAAGAGTTTGTGGCAAATGTTTCCCATGAGTTAAAGACTCCCATAACATCCATGAAGGTGCTGGCCGATTCCCTTCTGGCCCAGGAGGATGCTCCTGTGGAGATGTACAGGGAATTTATGGGTGATATAGCCGGTGAGATCGAAAGGGAGAACAGGATCATAAACGACCTGCTCACTCTGGTCAGGGCCGACAGACAGGCAGGTACGGAACTGGAAGTCAGGGAAACGGATATAAATAAACTCACGGAAACTGTTCTGAAGCGTCTGAAACCCATCGCTGTCAAAAAGGATGTGGAACTGATCTTTGAAAGTGTCAGAAGTGTTTCCGCATCTGTGGATGAGGTCAAGATAACCCAGATGATAACAAATCTGGTGGAAAATGCCATAAAGTATAACAAGGATCACGGCTGGGTGAGGGTCGTTCTGGACGCGGATCATCAGAATTTTTTTCTGAGTGTCAGCGACAGCGGGGTAGGCATACCTGAGGAAAGCCTGGCCCATATTTACGAGAGATTTTACAGGGTTGACAAGTCCCATTCCAGAGAGATAGGAGGGACAGGGCTTGGTCTGGCTTTGACCAGGAGCGCGGTCATCATGCATCACGGCATCATAGAATGTTCCAGCAAACCCGGGGAGGGCACTACCTTTACCGTTACCATCCCCCTTATTTACAGGAAGATATGAGTACAAGACGTTTAAAAGATCTGTTGATCGTTATATTGCTTTCTGTATCTGTGGCTCTTTCAGGGTGTACAGTCCCTGCCGGAGGTGACGGCGATACCCTTATGATCCATATCTATTATATGAACGCCGGGAACAGGAAGATATCATATGTGGATTATGAACCTGCGGCCAGGGGCGGCAGCGACCTTGTGGAAGAAATGCTGGATGAGATGGAACAGCAGCCGGATGACGTGGATCTTTTGCCGGTGCTGAACGGAAGTTTTTCCATCAACTCCTATTTCCTGAATTATGACGGCGTCACCATTGATCTTGACAGCAGATATCTGCTTTTGGACACCATAACCGAGGTGCTGACCAGGGCTGCCATAGTCAGGACTCTGACCCAGGCTGACGGTGTGTCGTCCGTGACTTTCACAGTGAACGGAGAAGCGCTTTTAAACAGTGACGGTGAAGCCTACGGACCAATGAATGCGGAGATGTTTGTGGACAACTCCGGCACAGAGATAAACAATTATGAGAGAACGGTGCTGAAACTGTATTTTGCCGACAAGTCGGGGGATAAGCTGCTGGCGGCGGAGAGGACAGTCGTTTACAATACCAACATATCCATAGAAAAGCTGGTGGTGGAACAGCTGATATCAGGACCGGAAACCAAAGGGCTGTACCCTGTGATAAATCCACAGACCACCATACTGGGAGTCATAGTGCGGGACGGCACATGCTATGTCAATTTCAGTTCCAGTTTCCTGACCCAGCCCTACAATGTATCCACCGAAGTGGCCATATATTCCATTGTGAATTCCCTGACTGAACTGAACAGTGTGAGAAGGGTGCAGATAGCGGTTGACGGGGAAAATGACATGCTGTATATGAACACCACATCCCTCTCTGAGATATACGAGAGAAATACAAAACTGGCAGAATGAACTGCAGGCCGATCGCTACAGACCTGCAGGGTGAAAACAAGGATCTTCGGATACAAAGCCTGCAGGGCGAAAGCGGGTATCTTCGGATACAAAGCCTGCAGGGCGAAAGCGGGGATCTTCGGACACAAAGCCTGCAGGGTGAAAGCGGGGATCTTCGGACACAAAGCCTGCAGGGTGAAAACCGGATCTTCGGACACAAAGCCTGCAGGATGAAAGCGGGTTTTCCGGATGGAAACAGGCAGGGAGAAGATCTGATCTTCTGGTGTGGATCCCGGGAAGTGAGAGTCAGGCTTCCATTATCAGTATCTCAACACCGATATCTTCTATCATGCGGCCGGTATTTATATCCTGTTGCATCTGCACACATCTCTCCAGCCCCTGTATGAACTCAGCTCTGGTGCCGTGTCGTGCTCTGCTCACGTATTTTCCCACCAGAAATTTCATACAGTTTACATGCCTTTCTGTTTCCACCTTGTTCAGGTTCCTGTCTATGGCATCCCTGGCGGACAGCAGCAGGTTGTAATCACGAGCTATGAGAGACAGCAGGGAATAGCCATTCTGTCCAAGAGCCGCCAGGTCACGGTAAATGGTCATGGCTTCCATTTTCCTGCCTGATGACATATATTCTATCATGTCAAATACCTTGTCTTCGGGTTTCCTGGTGCAGATATCTCTCACATCCGAAACTGTTGCGCTGCCGGAATCTGCACAGTAGCCTTTAAGTTTTTCAAACTCCCTGACTATGGTCCAAAGGTCGTTCCCTGTGTAGGAGATCAGTTCTCTGAGAGCCGAAGCTTCTATATTCAGGCCGATCCTCTTTGCTTCTACCGCAGCTTTGTCAAAAAGCGCTTTTCCTTTCAGCCGTGGAAATTCGATCACATGTCCCGACTTTAATATCTGCTTGTAGAGGGAAGAGCGCTTGTCGATCTCTGTCTCTTCAAACAGGAGCACACAGGTTTCCGGGAGACCGGATACAAGGGTGTTCAGGGGGCCTGTGACACCGGTGGCTGCAGGGGCGTTATCCCCTTCAGATCCGTCATCCTTTGAATCTTTCTTTTTTCCTCCCCTGACATTAAAAAAACCGGAGTTGCTGACTTCCACAACTCTCCTGTCCGCAAAAAAGGGCATGGTCCGGGCGGTTTCCACGATGTCTGTGACAGCTTTTCCGTTATCCTGAAAACTGCCAAACAGTCTGGTGGCGTTCATGACCTCGTTTGACGATGCAACGGTCTTCCGGATATTTCTTCCGTATCTGCTCACAAGGAACTGTTCCTCCCCGTAGAGCAGGAAAGAGCCTTTCAGATCACCGGACTTTATCATTGCCGTGAGTTCATCTGTCTTCAGTTCTCCCAATCTGCACCTCCGCTTTTGATGCCCGGTTTATATGTGATAAAGCATCCGGGGCACAGCGTTTCAGACTGCTCCGGGCTTTCCAAACCGTCTTGCTTTCATTTGCGAAGATAATTATAACATCCTTCGGGGAGAAAGTGCATCCACAGGGGAGAAAGATGAGAGAAATGTTCCTTGAAATACTTTCTTTTATGTAATATCCTTTAATCTATGGCTGATCACATGAAGGAAATGGAAAAGGAGATAGAGGAAGACAGAAGGCAGGGGATCAGGAGAAAACTCCTTTTACACGCCTGCTGCGCCCCCTGCTCTTCGGGGTGTCTCAGCGCAATATGTCCTCATTTTCATGTGAGCATTTATTTCTTCAATCCAAATATCTCAAGCCTTGAAGAGTATGAAAGAAGATACAGGGAAGAGGAAAGATTTCTGGAGATACTGAAGGAGAATGGAGAAGAAGGGGCAGAGGAGCTGTCCCTTACCGACCCGGGGTATGATCACGGGGAATGGCTCCTTGCTGTGAAAGGCCTGGAAAATGAACCTGAGAGAGGCAGAAGGTGTGAAGCGTGTTTCAGGATGAGACTGGAAAAGACCTTTATGGAGGCTGCGTCTAAAGGCTATGACTGCGTCACTACCACGCTGACCCTCAGTCCTCTTAAGGATGCGAACCTGATAAACCGCATAGGGACTGAATTGTCCGAAAAGTACAATGTGCACTGGCTGCCCTCGGATTTTAAAAAGAGGGATGGATTTCTGAAGTCTGTGAGACTGTCGGAAAAATACGGACTCTACAGGCAGGATTTCTGCGGCTGCGAGTTTTCAAAGAGGGAGAGAAATGAAAAGTCTGATAGAATTGTTGAGTGAAGAGGCAAAGAAAGCCTTTGACAAAGCAGGTTACGAGGGGCAGGACATAAGGGTCAATATTTCCGCGAGACCGGATCTCTGCGAGTATCAATGCAATGCGGCCATGCCTCTTGCGGGAAAGTATAAGAAGGCGCCTCTTGTGATCGCAGAGGAGGTCGCCGGGATCCTCTCCGAAAGTCCCGCTTTTTCCAGAGTGGAGGCGGTGAAACCGGGATTCATCAATCTGGATGCCTCGGGAAGATGGATCTGCGACCATATAAATGAGATGGCCGGGGATGACAGCTTCGGCGTGGATAAACAGAGCGACAGCACGGTCATAGTGGATTACGGCGGACCCAATGTTGCCAAACCCCTGCATGTGGGACATCTGAGAAGCGCGGTCATCGGGGAGTCCGTAAAGAGGATATGCCGTTTTATGGGCTGCAATACCATAGGGGATATACATATGGGGGACTGGGGCCTTCAGATGGGGCTCATAATACACGAGGTCTCCCTGAGAAAGCCGGAGCTTCCGTACTTTGACGAGTCTTTTAAAGGGGAATACCCGAAGGAAGCGCCCTTCACCATAGGCGAACTGGAGGAGATATATCCCAGCGCCAGCAAAAAGTCCAAGGAAGACGAGGCGTACAGGGAGGAAGCCATGAAGGCTACCCTGGAACTTCAGGAGGGCAGGCGAGGGTACAGAGCTCTCTGGGATCATATAATGAACGTATCCGTGACGGATATGAAAAAGATATACGATGCCCTGGATGTTCATTTCGAACTTTGGAACGGAGAGTCCACTGTGCAGGACAGGATCCCCGGAATGGTGCAGTATCTTAAAGACGGGGGCTGGGCTTATATGAGCGAAGGGGCCTTGGTGGTGGATGTGGCCAGGGAGTCCGACAAAAAGAAGCTTCCCCCCTGCATGATATTAAAGTCCGATGGGGCGTCTCTTTACAATACCACGGATCTGGCAACCCTCATGGACAGGGAAGAGAATTACAAGCCGGACAGGATCATTTATCTCACTGACAAGCGGCAGAACATGTATTTTGAGCAGATATTCAGATGCGCAGTGAAGACCGGGATCACGCCGGATACCACCGAACTGGTCCATATCGGATTCGGCACCGTGAACGGCAAGGACGGCGGACCTTACAAGACCAGAGAAGGCGGTGTGCCCAGGCTCGAATCGCTGATAAAGGAGATCGATGACGAGATGCTCAGAAAGATCAGCGAAAGCAACCGTGAAAAGGGAAGGGACATATCCCCGGAGGAAGAGAGGGAGACATCAAAGACAGTGGCCCTCGCCGCCATAAAGTATGGGGATCTGTCGAATCAGGCTTCAAAAGACTATATTTTTGACACGGATAAATTCACGTCCTTCGAAGGGGATACAGGCCCTTATATCCTGTATACCGCAGTCAGGATCAGGTCCATCATGAGAAAATATGAGGAGGAGACAGGGGATAAATGTCCCTGCATATTTAAGGGTGAACCCACCCCTGCGGAGAAGAGCCTTATGAAGGAGATCGCAGGGTTCCACGAGGCGGTGAGATCTGCGTTTAACGAATGCGCTCCCCACAGGATATGCGGATACGCCCACGATCTTTCCGATGCAATGAATTCTTTTTATCACGGAAACAGGATACTGGGCATAGATGACAAGGATCATCAGAAGGATATGATAGCTTTGATAGGACTTACAGGCAGGCTTTTGGAAACCTGCGCAGAGCTTTTGGGATTCAGCATCCCCGAAAGGATGTGAAACAGATTTAAGAATTGTGCGAAAGATTCAGATCCCGGTCTTGACATACAGGGGGCCGGGATTTATACTGAACAGGCTGTTAACCCTAATACACAATATGGTTAACAGCAGCATGGTGATGATTGCGCCCGATATGCTGTGAAAAAACCAAGCCCCATGCAAAATTGAGCCCATGCAAAATTGAGACTGTGCAAAGCTGAGCCCATGTAAAACTGAGGCCGGGCAAAGCTGAGCCCATGAAAAATCTTAGCCATATGAAAAACTAAATCAAAGAAAGACAGGAGAGTGTGACAAATGAAGGAAGCAAGCGTAAAGACATTGGAAAAAGATAAGTTCGACAATAACAGTACTGATAAAGCTGCCGCAGGAAAAACCGGAGTCAGGCCCGATACCAGACAGATTGTGACAATAGGGATGATGGCGGCCATACTGTCGGTATTGTCAGTCATACCCATCCCTTTTTCGGTCTTTGGTGTGCCGATGACACTGCAGACTTTCGCTGTGGCGCTTGTTGGATATACGATCGGGGCAGTGCCCGGTGCTGTTACGGCACTTATCTACCTCTTGCTCGGACTCCTTGGAGTGCCTGTGTACAACGGCGCTCAGGCCGGTCCCGGCGTATTGTTCGGACTTGCAGGCGGTTTTATCTTCGGATTCATCCCCATGGCTTTTCTGTGCGGCTATGGCAGCAGGGTCAGGATGTCAGACAAGTGGATGAAAGTATTCCCGGCGGTGGGACTGGGGATTACAGGACTCGCTGTATGTCATCTGACAGGGGTCTTTCAGTTCATGCTGGTGTACAATTCAATGAACGCAGGGTCTGAAGGCTTTGTGGCGGCAGGCATGGCAAAGGCTTTTGCGCTGGTCTCGGCCCCATATATCCCAAAGGATATCCTGAGCGTCGTCCTGGCTTATATGGCATCCCGGGCGCTGAAAAGAGCCCTGAACAGGTCAGGGCTCATGGAAAACTGAAATTTTAATTTGTGTTATGAGAGTGAATCTTTAATGGCTTTCAGGAGATCCGGATACTCGTCGAAATGACTGAGGTCCGGATTATCTTTTATTATGGCTTCCGTGCTCTTGAAGAGAAAACCTTTTTTGCTCTCCTTTATCATGGCCAGATCGTTGAAACTGTCCCCGGAGGATATGACATCGTAGCCGATGGATTCCAAGGCTTTCACAGTGGTCAGCTTGGAATTTTGCACTCTCATCTTAAATCCGGTGACGAAGCCATCGTCAGAGATCTCCAGGGTGTTGCAGAACAGTGTGGGGTTTCCCAGCTTCTTTATAAGGGGCCCCGCAAACTGGGTAAATGTATCGCTTATGATTATCACAGGCACCAGATCCCTCAGTTCGTCGAGAAATTCCTTTGCCCCCGGGAGGGGATCGATGGTCCCTATTACATCCTGTATCTCTTTAAGTCCCAGTCCGTGCTCTCTGAGTATGCCTATGCGGTAGTTCATGAGTTTCCCGTAATCCGGTTCATCCCTTGTGGTGCGCCTGAGCTCCGGTATATTTGTGGCTTCCGCAAAAGCTATCCAGATTTCGGGGACCAGGACCCCTTCCATATCGAGACAAACTATATCCATAAATTTTCTGCCTTTCCGATCTGATAGCGATCATGAGTGAGGACTTTAAATGCTGTCCTGTACTGATTTCCAAAGGATATTATATACAATGGGGAGCCGGCGGGCAAGGGGCGTAAGCAGACAGTGCTGTTTTGACATTTTCCATCTGTATCATATAATAGCACACATGGAACAGATGTCTTTATTTGACAGAGAGATGCCAAAACCTCTCGCCGACCGTCTGAGACCCACCGATCTCTCCGAGTTTGCAGGTCAGGAGCACCTGCTGGGGGAAGGGATGGTGTTGCGGCGGCTTATAGAGAATGACAGCATCACATCTATGATATTCTGGGGTCCCCCCGGCGTGGGGAAGACCACTCTTGCGCGTATGATCGCCCGAAAGACCAGGGCGGTCTTCGCGGATTTTTCTGCTGTTACCAGCGGCATAAAAGAGATAAGAGATCTGATGAAACAGGCGGACGACAACCGCTCCATGGGGCAGCGCACCATTGTCTTTGTGGATGAGATACACCGTTTCAATAAAGCCCAGCAGGACGCTTTTCTGCCCTTTGTGGAAAAGGGCGCCATAATTCTCATCGGCGCCACCACCGAAAATCCCTCTTTTGAGATCAACGGGGCTCTTCTGTCCAGGTGCAGGGTGTTTGTGCTGAAGGCCCTTTCCGAACAGGATATCGTGAAGGTGCTGAAGAGGGCACTGACAGATAAACGGGGATTTGGGGGACAGCAGGTGGTGATTTCCGATGATGCCCTGTCCGCCATCGCCGCCTTTTCAAACGGAGATGCCAGGAGGGCGCTGTCCACTCTGGAGATGGCGGTGCTGAACGGCGATATGGACGGGTTGGGCGTTACCACCGTTACGGATGAGATCTTAAAACAGTGTGTTACAAGAAAGTCCCTTTTGTATGACAGGCAGGGAGAAGAACATTACAATCTCATTTCCGCCCTGCACAAATCCATGAGAAATTCAGACCCGGATGCGGCGGTTTACTGGCTTTCCCGAATGCTGGAAGCAGGGGAGGACCCCCTTTACATCGCCCGCAGAGTGTTGAGATTTTCCGCTGAGGATGTGGGACTTGCAGACCCTTACGCCATGACCCTTGCGGTGTCGGCGTACCAGGCCTGTCATTTTATCGGGATGCCGGAGTGCTCGGTCCATCTGACGGAGGCTGTGGTCTATCTTTCACTGGCTCCCAGGTCCAATTCCATGGAGACTGCCTATAACAATGCAAAAAGGGATGTGGAGGAACTGCCGGATGAACCGGTGCCCCTGATCATCAGGAACGCTCCCACCGGGCTTATGAAGGAAGTGGGATACGGAAAGGGTTATATGTACGCCCACGATTACGAGGACAGGCTGACCGCCATGGAATGTCTGCCCGACTCCCTTGCCGGAAGGACATATTACGAGCCCACCGGAGAGGGGAAGGAGAGAGAACTTGCCGAAAGGCTTGAAAAGATAAAAGAATGGAAAAGAAAACACAGGGAGGACGCAGAAGATGGCTGAACAGAGCATTGAATTTCGTTATGACACACAGCTTTTGATCGACAGGAGAGATGAGGATCTGGACGAGGATGAGATCAGGGACTATATCACGGACAATTTTAAGGGAGACAGTCTGATCGCCGCGGGAGATGAGGATACGGTAAAGATCCATTTTCATACCAATGAACCCTGGGATGTGCTGCGCTATGCCGCAACTCTGGGTGAGATCTATGATATCGTCGTTGAAGATATGGACAGACAGACCAGAGGTCTCAAGGGCTGACAGTGACAGACAGACCGGAGGTCTCAAGGGCTGACAAGGGGAGAGGATAAATGAATTTCACTGAAATGGAAGGTTTTAAATACGTGGAAATGGGGGCCTGCGCTGCCAAAGGATTCAGCGCAAACGGCCTGAGATGCGGGATAAATGACACCCCCGGAAAAAACGATCTGGGTATTGTATTTTCCGACAGGGAGGCTTTTGCAGCCGCGGTCTACACCACAAACAAGGTGAAGGGAGCGCCGTTAAAGGTCACTGCAGATCATCTAAAGGTATCCGGCGGCAGGGCCAGGGCGGTTGTGATGAATTCAAAGAATGCAAACACCTGCCTGTCCGACGGGGAGGAGAAGGCAGAGCGCATGTGCAGGGCGGCTGCCTCTGCTCTCGATATCCCTGAAGAACAGGTGCTTGTGGCGTCCACCGGCGTCATAGGACAGCCTTTTGATGTCACACCGGTGGAGAATTCCATGAAAGAACTGGTATCCGGTCTGTCCCCTGAAAACCATATCGAAGCTGAAAAGGCTGTGATGACCACGGATACAGTTCCGAAAGAAGTGGCTGTCCGTTTTCAGGTGGAAGATGTGACGTACAGCCTGGGTGGCATGGCGAAGGGAAGCGGTATGATCCGCCCGGATATGGCCACAACCCTTTCATTTATAACAACAGATATGGATGTGGCTCCGGAATTGCTGCAGAGGGCTCTCAACGTGAATGTGAAAAAAACATACAACTGCCTGTCTGTGGACGGGGATATGTCCACCAACGACATGATAGTCCTCATGGCAAACGGGGCAGCAGGTGGCAACAGGGTTGATGACGCCGGCTCTGAAGGTTATAAAGCATTGGAGAACGCCCTGTATCTGGTCATGGAAGGTCTTGTGAAGATGCTGGCCAGGGACGGGGAAGGCGCAACGAAACTCATAGAATGCCATGTGTCCGGGGGAGTCAGCCCTGAACAGGCTTCTGTTATCGCAAAGAGCGTAATCTCATCAAACCTGGTGAAATGCGCCATGTTCGGCGAGGATGCAAACTGGGGACGGATACTCTGCGCCATCGGTTACGCTGAAACGGACGTGGATATAGAGAAGGTTGATGTGGATCTGGCCTCCGACAAGGGCAGGATAGCAGTCTGCAGGGACGGAGCCGGGGTTCCCTTTTCAGAAGACACTGCTGCAGAGATCCTGTCTTCCGATGAGATCCTTGTGGATGTGGAGCTTAATTCGGGCAAAGAGAAAGGCCGCGCCTACGGCTGCGACCTTTCGTATGATTATGTAAAGATAAACGGTGATTACAGGAGTTAACCTATTGCAAGAGCTGCCCAGGAGTCCGAAGGAACCAGGGTTATGTAGGTCTTTCCTGCGTTCAGCGTGATCTGGCTGCCTGATGTGTTGTAGAACCTGGTCACATCGGTGTTTGAACTCTTTGTCCAGGTGACAGGTATGGCCATCCCTCTTGTGAGGTAGTAGCCTGAGCCCGATCCTACGCAGTTGTACATCATGTAGCCGTTGGCATCAAAGAGGGTGAATGCGCAGTTCTGGATCAGCACATTGTCAAAGGTTGCAACCTGGCCGTCCTCAGCGTCTGTGTGGATGGAACCGTATTCATAGTAATCATAAGTCATAGTTGCCGCATTGTATACGAGCCTTGATGCATTGTGGGGGAAGGGAAGTCCCACTGTGGTGGCGGATCTTGCCCCGGGCTGTCCGGCCAGAGTGACTGCTCCGAAATTGAAGTGGTTTACCTGTCCGCCGGTTGCGGGAATGCCGGCTGCTGCCATACGGGCTGCAGGCTGTCCTGCTGTGACATACTCTGTGAATTCACGGGGCTTCCCGTTGGCGATCCTGGCAAAGCCGCCTGAAATGTGGTTAACAAGACCATAGTAAGCATTGTTGTAGAAAGGACCTCCGTCGTGGAGCAGTACAGCGTTCCATTCGGCTGCCAGCAGCATGTTCGTGGGACGTGTGCTGCGGATGCTTCCGATCCTGGGGATCGCTGCCCAGTCCTTGTACACGCACATGAGACGGGTGATCCTGCCGTTTGCGGTGCTGTTCATGAGTTCATAAACAACATCAGCCTCTCCCACGCCATAGTGCTTGAGGGCGGTCTTTTCATTGTCCACCATCACGGCGATGGGTCTCTGGTTGGGGGTAAGCGTAGGTCTTCCGCTGGTCTCACTTATACCTGCGGCATTAAGCGTGGCAGGAGATGCGCTCACCAGCAGTGCTGCGGCTGCAAGAACTGCAGCAGCTCTTTTAAGTAGATTTTTTCTCATTTTACTTCCTTTCACTCCTGGATTAAAAAAATGGTTTTTGTTGCAAAGGCGATTATAATGAAAACTTATTAAGGTTTCAAGTACTACATGTATTAATTTACATAAGGTTTACCCTTGCATATCGTTGAAATTGTAGTATGATATGTAAGATTGTGTTTAATTTGGAAGAGCGGCGGGAAGCCCCCGGTCCGCATATATACAGGAGTGATGGAAATGTCCGGTACAAATGAAAAGAACGAAAAGTCTGCCAGCAAACAGAAAAGAGAAGCAAGGGCCAAAGAGGTGGCAAGGGATAGAAGGAACAGGTTCCTTTCGCGTCTGATCCCGGGTTGTATATTAGCGGTTATCGTTTGTCTCCTGGTAGTTTGGGGAGGGGGAAAGATATACAGAAGCCTCAGTGAGACCAAGGCCATTGACGATATGAGCGCAGGTCTTGACGACAACGGTTATGTGACAGGGGTCAAGGCGTCTGACTTTGTGACCGTCCCTGCGGATATTGAAAATGTGACTATCCCCTTAAGCGAGGTTGAATATACGGAAGAGAGTATTGATTCGGATATCCAGACAGAGCTCGACAATAACAAGGAACTGTCCACCACCACAGAGGACCTGATCGAGGACGGTGATGAAGTGAGCATCGATTATGTGGGAACCATCGACGGTGAAGAGTTCGACGGCGGTTCGGCGGATGATTACGATCTCACCATTGGTTCCGGTTCATTTATCGATGATTTTGAGGAGCAGCTCATAGGACATGGTGTGGGAGAGAATGTGACAGTGAACGTGACCTTCCCCGATGACTATTCAAAGGAAGATCTCCAGGGCAAGGATGCGGAATTCGCAGTGACTGTAAAGGGCATATACACTCAGCCCGAGTTCAATGACGAGTTTGTTAAAGAGCATCTTTCAGACAAGGCAGACAGTGCCGAGGGCTACAGGCAGTACCTGAAGGAGACCAATGAAAAGGAGAATGCGAAAAACTGGATCACCGACTATCTTGAGGAAAACACTACAGTAACATCCTACCCTCAGAAATATGTAAAGACCCTCAAGGGTATCATAAAAAATGAGGATAAGATGAATTATGATTACATGGTCCAGATGTACACAAGCTATGGCATGGACAATCCTTATGCTGATCTTGAAGCGTACTTGGCTGAGATGATACAGAATGACAAGGATGAGGAAGAGGCTGAGGCTGAGAGCGCTGCTGCGGAGAGCACGGAGGCAGCGGAGAGCACGGAGGCTGCGGAGAGCACAGAAGAAGCTGACAGCGATGAGGAGACTGAAGAGGAACCCAAGTTCTCCTGGAAGGATTATGAGAAATATCTGGAAAAGAGAGCTCAGGAAAGGGCAAAGAAAGATCTGGCTTATCAGGCGGTTGCCGAAAAGGCCGGGATCACCGCAAGCGCCGATGAATACAAGCAGTATCTCATAGATGAAGAGGAAGATGATGAGGACACTGCAAAACAGGCCGTGGAAAGCTACGGAAACGGGGGCGCTGCCAGGGAGATGCTGAAGAAGAAAGTGGTTAGCCACATTCAGGATAATGCGACCATAAAATGATGAAGCCTTGATATCTTTCACCCGTGAAACGGGATGGAAGACAGGTTGTTGAATACTGTGCAGAAAAGTTGTGTCAAAACGGTAGGTGAGATTCTATGGTCAGATGGTCTCACCTACTTTATGTTATGATAGAAGAGATATCGTCACCGGAAAATGTCAAAAACATATAAAGAAGGAACTTAAGTGATATGAGGATCGGAAACGGATACGATGTTCATAAGCTGGGAGAAGGCAGGAAACTGATCATAGGAGGAGTAGACATCCCCTTTGAAAAAGGCCTTATAGGGCATTCGGACGCGGATGTCCTGGTCCACGCTGTTATGGATGCTCTGCTGGGGGCCATGGCTATGGGAGATATCGGCCTTCATTTCCCGGATACCGACAGCAGATATAAGGATGCCGATTCCGTAAGTCTGTTAAAAGAAGTGGGAAATATGGTCCGCCGGGAAGGCATGCTTATAGAGAATATCGATTCGGTTATAATGTGTGAACGGCCTAAGCTCAGACCCTATATAGACGAAATGCGGAAAAATATGGCTGATGCCCTGGATATAGATGTATCCCAGGTGAGCGTAAAAGCCACCACAGAGGAAGGGCTTGGGTTTACAGGCAGAGGCGAGGGGATCGCGGCTTCTGCAGTGTGTCTGCTGAGCGCAGTACAGGATGGAATGTCTTTTGATCCTTCCGCTGCAGGGTGCCCGGGGTGTCCCGGCTGTCCTAACAGAATCCGGACTGAAGTGACTGAATCCAAACTGAATTCGGAGTGAGTAAAAAATTGAATGCAAACTGAATCCGGACTGAATTCAGACTGAAGGGAATGAAATGGGTTTTTTCAAGGAACTGAAAGAAGAGTATGAGGTAATAAAGGAGCGGGATCCGGCTATCCACTCCATCATGGAGGTGTTTCTGTACCCCAGTTACAGGGTCATAAGAAGCTACAGGAGGGCGCACAAACTCTACCTCAAGGGTCATTATTTCTGGGCCAGGCTGATCTCCCAGAGGGCTGCCAGAGCCACAGGTATAGAGATACATCCGGGAGCCCGGATCGGCAGGGGCTTTTTCATAGACCACGGAAACGGCGTTATCATCGGAGAGACCACCATAATCGGAGATAATGTGACTCTTTACCAGGGAGTGACCCTGGGGGGTACCGGCAAGGAGCACGGGAAGCGGCATCCCACCATCGGAAATAATGTTATGATCAGCGCAGGGGCCAAGGTTCTGGGGTCTTTTAAGATAGGGGACAATTCAAAGATCGGCGCGGGCTCCGTGGTGCTGGAGGAGGTTCCCGAAAATTCCACTGTGGTAGGAGTTCCCGGCCGTGTGGTCAGACGAAACAACAAGGCCCTGCCCCAGGATGAACTGGACCAGGTGCATCTTCCCGACCCTGTCATGGATGACATAGCCAGGATCAAGAGAGAAAACGAAGAGCTTACCCAGAAGATCCTGGATATGGAGGAGATGCTTAAGGACCTACAGGCCTCCAAAGGGAAATGAACGCGGATTTTTGAAAACACCGGTGGCGCTTTTCAGATACCGGTGAATGATCTGAAAAAGGAGATATATCACTATGAAAGTTTACAACACCATGTCCAAACAGAAAGAGGAGTTTGAGACCATTGAACCGGGGGTCGTCAGGATGTATGTCTGCGGTCCCACGGTATACAACCTCATTCACATAGGAAACGCAAGGCCCATGATATTCTTCGACACAGTCAGGAGATATTTTGAGTATCGCGGTTACAAGGTGAACTATGTTTCAAATTTCACCGATGTGGACGACAAGATAATAAAGGCTGCAAATGAAGAGGGAGTGGATCCTTCTGTGATCTCGGAGAGATATATAGCTGAATGCAAAAAGGACATGGCATCTCTCAATATACTTCCCGCCACGGTTCATCCCAAGGCGACTGAAGAGATAGACGGGATGATAGATATGATCAGCACTCTGATCGACAAGGGCTTTGCCTACAGGGCCGAGGATGGAACGGTGTACTACAGGACCAGGAAGTTCCGGGATTACGGGAAACTCTCCCATAAGGACATCGACGATCTGAGGAGCGGAGAGAGAGCCCTGCTGGTCACAGGTGAGGATCAGAAGGAGGATCCCCTTGACTTTGTCCTCTGGAAACCCAAGAAGGAGGGGGAACCCTACTGGGAGAGCCCCTGGTGCCAGGGACGCCCCGGATGGCATATAGAGTGTTCTGTCATGAGCCGCAAATATCTCGGCGACAGCATGGATATCCACGGAGGCGGGGAGGATCTGGTGTTCCCCCACCATGAAAATGAGATCGCCCAGTCGGAAGCCGCCACAGGCAACGAACCTTTTGCAAAGTACTGGATGCACAACGCCTTCCTGAACATCGACAGCCATAAGATGTCAAAGTCTGCGGGGAATTTTTTCACCGTCAGGGATATCCTTAAAAAGTATGATCCACAGGTGCTCAGGTTCTTTATGCTCAGCGCTCATTACAGAAACCCCTTAAATTTTTCAGCCGAGCTTATGCAGAATGCGGAAAACGGCTATACGAGGATAGTAAACTGCGCAGAGGATATTTCCTTCAGAATGGAAAAGGCTGACAAGACCGGGGTCACTCCTGACGAAGAAAAGCTTCTGGAGGAGGCAGGCAGGTTCAGGGAGTCCTTTATCGAAGTGATGGATGACGATCTGAACACGGCGGATGCCATTGCAGCCGTATTTGATCTGGTGAGGTTCATAAATTCCAATATGCACGAAGGCGCGTCTGCAGAATATCTGGGGAAACTTAAGGACCTGCTGAAAGAGCTTACGGATGTGCTGGGGCTCATCGTGTTCAGGGAGAAAGAGGAACTCAGCGATTCCGGCATAGAAAGCCTGATAGAAGAGAGGCAGCAGGCCAGGAAAGACAAAAATTTTGCCAGGGCGGATGAGATTAGGGATACTCTCAAGGAGATGGGTATCATCCTGGAGGATACAAAGGACGGAGTTAAATGGAAGAGAGCCAGGGCGACATAAGGAAAGGCGCTTCGGAGGCTTTTGGGATCGGGGAGCGAAACATCGGTGAGTACTCGCCCCTTGCCCTTGCCTATGTGGGCGACGCCTTTATTGAACTGTATGTGAGAAGCTATGTCACAATGTCGCAGAAACTGCCGGCGTCAAAACTGCACAAAAAGACGGTTTCATTTGTAAATGCGCAGTCCCAGGCTGAACTGCTTCGGGTCATGTATGATGAACTCACCGATGAGGAAAAGGAAGTATGCCGGAGAGGAAGAAACGCGAAGTCAAACACCAGGTCAAAGAACGCAAGCGTGACGGATTACAGAAAGGCCACGGGGCTGGAAGCTCTGGCGGGGTATCTGTATCTCACGGGAAAAGCGGGCAGGTTCATGGATCTTTTCAGAAACGCGGTGAAAAAAGCCGGGATGGATCGGGGATAAAGGGCAAAGAACGGCTGCGAAATGCGCCCCGCCCTGAACAGGGAAATAAAGACCTGAATAGTGCGGGCTTTGCTTTGAAAGATCTGCGCTCATCCGCAGACAGCGAAGCGGAAGCGGTACGCGATGAGTGTCTTGCGGAAGGCAGAAATCCTGTGAGGGAAGCCATCAATTCCGGCCGTACCGTGGAGAGGGTTTATTTCCAGGAAGGCCTCAGGGATGAGACCATATCTTCCATCAGGGAGAGGACGGTGAAAAGGGGCATCCCCTTCAGGACCGTTCCCAGGCAGGTGCTGGACGGGATATCCGTAAAGCACGGCGGACAGGGGGATCACCAGGGGGTTATCGCCATCGTGTCCGAGTATTCATACGCAGATCTGGATGATGTGATGATCAGGCTTGACAGGGAAGACAAGGAGGCCTTCATCATCATCCTGGATGGGATCGTCGATCCTCATAATCTCGGAGCGATAATAAGGACTGCGGACTGCTGCGGAGCCGACGCGGTCGTCATACCAAAGGACAGGGCAGTACCCCTGACATCCACCGTGGGCAGGGCTTCTGCAGGGGCTGTGAACCACATCCCCGTGTGCAAGGTCACAAATCTATCCCAGACCATCGAAAAGTTAAAGAAACACGGTTTGTGGGCGGTGTGCGCGGATATGGACGGAACACCCATGTACGATCTGAACCTTACGGGAAAGATAGCTCTCGTGATCGGCAATGAAGGTAAAGGCGTGTCCAGACTGGTGTCTGAGAAGTGCGATATGAAGGCTTCTGTGCCTCTTCTCGGCAGGACTGAATCCCTGAATGCATCCGTGGCATGCGGGGTCCTCTCCTATGAGATAGTCAGGCAGAGAAGGGCCGGCAAATGAAGAGTGACGAAGAACTCATAAGCGATCTGAGACTGGGAGACAATACTGCCATAGATATCCTGATGGACAGATATAAGGGGCTTGTCCGTAGCAGGGCTATGAAAATGTATATCCTGGGCGGCGACAGGGAAGACCTTATCCAGGAAGGCATGATAGGGCTCTTCAGCGCCACAAGGGATTATGACCCCTCCAGGGGCGCGTCTTTTGCCACATTTGCCGCACTCTGTGTGTCGAGGCAGATGTACAAGGCAGTTCAGAGTTCCAGAAGATACAAGAATGCTCCCCTTAACGATTACGTCCCTATTTATCAGACAGATGATGATGGGGACCAGTTCCTGCTGGACGTGATATCCCAGAAACTGCAGGACAGTCCCGAGATGGCCGTGATAGAGAGGGAACAGATGCAGGAGATCCTTTCCGCCCTGGACAGCAAACTGACACCTATGGAACGCAGGGTGTGTGACCTCTATATCGTGGGTATAAGAGGAGAAGAGGCCGCCGCGGTGGTGGGAACCACGGGGAAAAGCGTGGACAACGCCATGCAGCGGGTTAGGCACAAGCTCAGGAGCGCCATGGAAGATGGCTGATATTGCAGTGATGAGCCTGTCAGGTATATATGACAGGGAAAACTTTTATCACAGATATCTGGAAGACAACATTGCGGTATTTCATGATCTGACAGGGGTTTCCGGGGCAAACGGGTATTGCTCGGAGGATTCGGAGACCCGGTTTCAAGAACTGATGGAAGGTAACCTGTCATCCCGTATCCATTTTATAGACAACGGAAACTATCATTATATGAGCCTTTTATGGATGGAGGCTGTTATGGAGAAGGGCATGGACTATGCCCTTATTTACTTTGACAATCACAGCGACCGTCAGGATGCCGCTTTCGGAGGTCTCTTGTCCTGCGGATCCTGGGTGAAGGAAGCGGAAGACAGGTTAAGCGGTTTACATAAGACTATCTGGGTTAACTCGGATGAGGTTGTGATCTCGGGGGAAGTGGAGAGTAATGATTTACATAATGCATTTTCACACTCTGTGAACGAAACCGGGGATGAGATGGGACACGGTTTACATAATCCGTCAATTGCCCGGGGGTGCAGGCTTGAGGGCACTGCGGGAACCGGTTTACATAACTCTCAAATAAACTTGTCGAACAAATGCGGAGATACAAACGATTACAGTTTACATAATCTTGCAAAATCTCAGGCAAATAAATCCGAGGACGCAGCGGCATATGATTTACATAACTCATTTAGATTGCCGATAAATGAATTTGAAGCTGCGGTGGAAAATAGTTTACATAACACCCCTGTGTATATATCTGTGGACAAGGATGTGCTGTCTGAGGATGAGGTCAGGACCAACTGGGATCAGGGGCATATGAGTCTTGACGAGTTCCTTTTACACCTGAGCATACTGCTTGATAAATGCGAGGTCAGGGGGATAGATATATGCGGCGGCCCGGACCGTTATGCAGATGACAGCGATGTGAAAAAGGATGACGAAGTGAACGGGAGGATACTCAGGTTTTTGTCGGATCATTATTGACAATGGGGACCGTGTTGTGATATTGTATCTAAGTTCGCTGGCGTAGCACAGTCGGTAGTGCGTCGCATTGGTAGTGCGGAGGTCACCAGTTCGATTCTGGTCGCCAGCTAAGATAAAGGGTTTCGGAGGATCCTCTTTGGGACGTCCGGGCCCTGATTTTTTTGCGTTTAGAACCGGCCTGCCCCTTTTGGACATTGGGGCAGCCCGACTCTTTTGGGCTTTGAACCGGTATGTCATTTTCTGGATTCCGGGGCTTCCTGCCACTTGCTGATTGCAATTCGTTAAATCATATATTTCATATCGTAACAACTTTACATAATATTTGAACAATATGAATGATTTGTGTTTATTTATGTAAGAACACGGGTTGTCAGAGCTTTGGATGCTTGTTATCATCTTATTGTATTTTCCGGAAAATACAGTAACTCAGACGGCAAAAGATCTTTTGGAGGAAGAGGAATATGGCAGGGAGTGTTGACTCTGTTGACGAAAAGATCCTGGACCTGATAAGGGAAAACGCCAGGCTCACTTATTCAGAGATAGGTGAAAAAGTGGGACTGTCCCGGGTAACGGTAAAAAACCGGATGGACGCCATGGAAAGATCCGGCGTGATAGCAGGATACAGGACAGAGATCGATATGGCTAAGAACAGTGAATACAGACAGTTCTTTTTAGATATTGAAGCTGTTCCCGAAGAGTTTGATACGGTGAAGGAGAGGGTCCTCGGGATAGAAATGCTGAAAAGGGTGTATGTGACCACAGGAGAATGCCGCATCCATGCCATCGGATTTACAAAAGATCAGGAGGAAATGTACAGATGCATGAGGGAACTGTACAACAGCACGAAGGGGATACGGAGGCTGAACAGCAACACGGTGCTCACGGTGCTCAGGGACGAGAGATCTCCCCGTGGCGCAGACAGGGCAGTTCTGCCGGACTCCGGAAACCGGGAAACCAAAGGAGGAAAATACGATGAAAATGGATCAGACGGCGATAATTGAAAATATGAACAGCAATATGCCTGAACAGGCGGGGGACTGGCTTTATGAACAGAACGGAAAACCGTTTAAATTCAGGCTGATAATGTCGGAGGAATTAAAAAATACACAGATAGAGGATCTTGATCTCTCCGTCAGGTCTTTCAACTGCCTGAAAAGGGCCGGTGTGTCCAATATAGAAGAACTTACGAAGATCCTTGCCGAGGAGGACGGCCTTACGCGGATACGAAACCTGGGGCAGAAAAGTTCCAGTGAGATCAAGCACAAATTGTTTTATTATCATTATTCCAAACTGCCTTCTGACAGGAGGAAGGACTACATGAAAATGATCTATGAGATAAATAAAGACGCCGACGAATGAAAACTTTGCCAAATCCATAAGCACACTGTATAATCAACGGAAATATTTAAATATGTGAAAGGAGAAAGTTATGGATCCATTTGATCTTCTCGATGAAAATGATGGTTATCTTGACGGTAAACTGGGTTCGGGAATGCGTTCCAACGATCCGGATTATATCCGGGGCTGGCTTGCGGGTTCCGGATCGAGAATGGGCTCCGACTTCGACGATGACGACGATGATGATGAAGATTACGACGACGATGACGAATACGATGAAGACTATGATGAAGATGACGAAGACTACGATGACGAAGATTATGATGGTGACGACT